>NZ_DKXK01000060.1:0-56487 GCF_002492185.1 Lactococcus sp. UBA7128 | reverse complement strand
CTCATCCTCCGCGACCAAGACGGTGCATGGACATCAAACATATAGAAATAATAACCCAGTGATTTTTCAGAGGCGAATATCTGGAAAAGTCTTGCAGTGATATGCAAAACAAAATGCTTAAAAAATTTTAAAAAATCCTAAGATTATGATACAATAGAAAGACATGTTTGGGAGTTCTATCCATTCACTCAAAACTAAATAGACGATAAATATAGGTTGGGCGCAAGCTTCAAGAGATTTCCTCCGAGGGTAAGGAGGAGGTTTTTTGATAGCTTGCGTCCTTTTTGTTTACATTCTTTTTTCTTTAGATTGTCTAAGAAAAAGCGAAGTGTAACCCTAACTGTCGAAAATACAAGGAGGAAGCTTTTGGAATTTTATAAAAAAGCAAAAGAAGAAGTTATTGCGGAGTTTTTGGTGGACCCAAAAACAGGTCTGACTGACGAACAAGTCCTGAAGCAAAGAGAGCTTTATGGCGAAAATAAACTTCCTGATGAAGAGGAAGAATCATATTTAGCCACATTTCTTAAAAGTTTTAAAGAACCGATTGTTATTGTGTTACTCGGAGCGGTTGCCTTATCATTTGTGAGCTCCTACCATGCCTTTCACTTTCAAAATGACAGCAAGCATGGTCTAGAAGCAATGTATGAAGCCATTGCGATCTTAATCTTAATTCTTATCAATGCCTTTTTAGGTTTCTATCAAGAAATCAGTGCGCGCAAAAGTTTAAATGCACTTAAAGAGATGAACAACCGTTATGTGACCGTTTTACGAAATGGGCAGTTTGAAAAAATCTACTCAACGGAACTTGTCACAGGCGATATCGTCAAAGCCTCTATAGGAGATTTTGTCGAAGCAGATGTCCGCTGGATTGAAACCAATGAACTCCAAGTTATCGAGTCACATTTGACTGGAGAAGCAGATGCGATCAGCAAGCATACAGAGGCAATTCTCGAGACGACAGAGCTAGGTGATCGTCATAATATGGGCTTCTCCGGTTCAAGCGTTTCTGGTGGACAAGGCTTAGGGATTGTTGTGGCTGTTGGTGAACATACCGAACTTGGTAAAATTGCCAAGTTGATTCAAGCTGTTGAAAACAGGACATCGCCGCTGCAAAATACGGTTCATAAGTTAACCAAAACATTGATGCTAGTCTCAGCAGGTATCGTTGTCTTTACTCTCGTAGTGGGTATCATCCAAGCTGGTGAATTAAGCATAGCATCAATTACATCTGTTTTATCAACCTCAATCGCCTTAGCTGTAGCCTCTATACCTGATGCTCTACCTGCTGTGCTTTCGATTGTTTTAACGATTGGCGCTGCCAAAATGGCGAAGAATAAGGGGCTTATCAAGTCACTTAACAGTGTGGAAACATTAGGAAGCACTTCCTACATCTGTTCAGATAAAACAGGAACACTTACCAAAAATGAAATGACCGTTACACATTTCTATACAAACGGTCAATACTATGAAGTTTCTGGTTTGGGCTATACTCCAGAAGGGGAAATTCGTAGTCTGTCCGAAGACGAGCAAGCTTCTTCATTTTCGGCCTTTATCGCTGGCGCCCTTTTGTGTAACGAGTCAGATCTCAAAGAAGTTGAAGGAAAATTCGTGCCCTTTGGTAATCCAACTGAAATTGCCTTGACCGTTTTAGGGCAAAAAGCTGGCCGCACAAAAACTCAACTTTTAGAATCGCACGTGCTCATCAGGACACTGCCCTTCACCAGTGACCGTAAAACAATGAGTGTCATCGTCAAAAAAGGCGACAACTACCTTCTCTATATCAAGGGAGCGCCAGATGTTCTGGTTGAGAAAAGTCGTGCCCTTTTGATTGATGGTGAATTAAATACCGAAGAAAGTGAAAAACAAAAATTTATCACTACCGTAAATGACTATGCCAATGAAGCTTTGCGTACCTTGGCGGTAGGTTACCGTATCCTCAGCAAGGAAGAAGCAGAACAAGGCAAGCTGGAAGATTTAGAGAAAGATATTATCTTGACAGGTGTCGCAGGCATTATTGACCCTGCTCGTGAAGAAGTTAAGGACTCTGTCAAAACATTGCAAGATGCCAGTGTCGAAGTCGTTATGATTACAGGCGATCATGAGAATACAGCACGTGCGATTGCTTATAATCTAGGTATTGTAAAATCCAAAGAGGCTAAAGTCATCAAAGGTATCGAAATTGAAGAAATGACAGATGAAGAACTTTACACTGCCGTTAAAACGACAAATGTTTATGCGCGGGTTTCTCCTGAACACAAGCAAAGAATAGTGAAGCAACTGCAAAAACACGGAGAAGTTGTGGCGATGACAGGTGACGGTGTTAATGATGCACCCGCCCTGAGAGCAGCTGATATTGGTATAGCCATGGGTATCGCGGGAACTGAGGTAACCAAGGACTCTGCCGACTTGATATTACTTGATGACAAGTTTACGACGATCGAAAAAACAGTTGAAAACGGAAGAACGATTTACGCCAACATTAAGAACTTTATCCGTCATGAGTTGACCACCAATGTCGCAGAAGTGCTTTCCCTGATATTGGGCTTGCTTTTCTTCACTGTAAGTATCGGTAATGTTGACTATACAACACCGACTTTAACAGCCTTAATGGTCCTTTGGGTCAATATGGTCAGTGATGCCGTACCATCCTTTGCTCTAGGATACGATGTCGCCGAGTCAGACATTATGAATGAAAAACCGCGTGATCCAAAAGAGTCTGTCCTTGCCAACTACACATGGTCGAGGGTTTTGATACGTGGGACAATCATGGGGCTGATGGTCTTTGTCGCCTTTGTTTGGGCAGCCAAACAAGGCATGTCAAGCAATGAAGCACAAACGGTTGCCTTCTTAACCCTCGTTTATGGGCAATTATGGCATGTTTTTGATGCAAGAAGTTCACAAACTCTCTTCAGAAGAAATCCATTCGGCAATCCACGTTTAGTCCTTGCTGTTGTCTTTGCAGGAATTTCTTCTTTCTTAGTAACGATAATTCCATTCTTTAATGTTGTCATGGGAACTGCGCCATTGAGCTTACCTGTTTATCTTCTCGTCCTCTTTGTACCGGCCTTACCAACCTTTATCTTATCGGGGATTAAGGAAGTCTTTAACGTCAAAATTTGGTAAGAGGAACTTTTTGAGAGGGGATAAGAGATTATGCTAAAATAGCAGTATAATAATCTTGGAAAGGAACTTTACATATGGAAAAAGTTAAAAGTTTTTTCACAGCAAAAAGAATTTTGGTTCTCTTGATTCTTTTGCTTGTCCTTACCTTTGCAGTCCTGAACTTTGCGCCTGTCAGGATAAATATGCTATTTTTCACTATTGATATTCCCATGTTCTACGGTATTATTGCTGTGGGCTTGATTGGGTTTGTTTGCGGCTATGTGATACGGGGCAGAAAATAAGGAAGATGACGAAAGACCGAAGGCTCCTTCGGTCTTTTTATATCGCTTGGTGGTTTATAACAAAAGTATTAGAATTTAGAGAGAAATGCAAAAGAGGAAAACCACCATGGAAGAACTGATAGGCTATTATATTAGAAATAAAGAGTTTAAAAAACTTCAAGCCATGCTGCAAGACCTGCCCAAACACGAGTTGAAAGAGATCTTGCTGCACTTAAAGATTGATGAACAAGGCAGTCTCTTTGAAGCTCTAGCGGAAGATAAAGCGCTCGAGTTGTTTAAAGTACTGCGCATCAGCCAGCAAAAAAATCTTTTATCCACACTCAAGCCACCGATGGTACAGAGTATCCTGAACCAGCTCTCGCCTGATGATAGGGTGAAGCTTTTTGATCGATTACCGGAGAAGCAGTTCAAGAGTTTTCTAAGTATCTTAAGCGCTGCAAACCGAGAGGAGACACTCAAACTTCAAGCCTATACACCAGAAACCGCAGGAAGAATCATGACGACAGAGTATGTGACTTTGACGGGAGAGTTGACACAGGAGGAAGCCCTGTCTAAAGTTTCGGATGAAGCACGACGTAAAGAAAACATCTATATCCTCTTTGTCGTTGATATGCAGGAAAAACTTCAAGGCTTCATCACTCTAGGGCAGCTTTTGACAGTAAACCCTAAGGTGCTTATCCAGGATGTAATGTCTCAACAGCCGTTCTCTGTTAAAACATCGGACGACCAAGAACAGGTCGCCCAGAAGGTAAAGGAGCTTGACCTGATCGCTTTAGCTGTGACGGATGAGGAGGAGCGTTTGGTCGGCATCCTTACCTTTACCCTCGATGAGATTCAGCGCCTTAAAGTTTTTATGCGAAAGTAGTATCCTTTGACAGCCTATAGAGCAAGTGCTATAATCAATAGCAATTCTAGCCATACAGAAAGGAAGTTCTTATGTCGATTTATGATTTTACTGTCAAAGGGAGTCAAGGAGAAGATGTTTCTCTCTCTGCTTATGAAGGAAAGGTGTTACTCGTTGTCAATACTGCTACAAAGTGTGGCTTTACACCACAATATGACGGACTCCAAAAGCTCTATGAGGAGTACAAAGATGAGGGGTTAGAGATACTTGACTTTCCTTGCAACCAGTTCAAAGAACAAGCTCCAGGAACAGCCGAGGAGATCAATCAATTTTGCAGCCTTAACTACGGCACGACCTTCCCTCGTTTCCAAAAAATTGATGTCAATGGAGAAAACGAAAGTCCATTATACACTTGGCTAAAAGAGGAAAAAGGTAGCCCTCTAGGCAAGAATATCAAGTGGAATTTCACCAAGTTTCTAATTAATCTCCAAGGGGAAGTTGTTGCACGTTACGCGCCAACCACAATACCCGAAAAAATTGCCAAAGATATTGTACAAGAACTGAAGACAGTATAAACAAAGGGAGCCCAGCGCTCTCTTTTTTTTTCATTTTCTGACTAGAATTTATGGGGACTTAGTGTAACATTCTTAAGTTATATTGATTTCATGAGGCAGGTCCTTTACCTTCAACATTTTTATGTTAAAATAGAAGAATGATTTTACTACAAGGAAACGGGATAGCACGCACTTTTGGTGGCGATGTTTTATTTGAAAATATAAATTTTAATCTTCAGGACCACTCACGCATGGCTTTAGTCGGACGAAATGGTGCGGGGAAATCGACTTTATTGAAGATTATCGCAGGGGTTGAGGAACCATCTGCCGGGTCGATTTCTAAAGTCAAGGACTTGCATTTAAATTATTTGGCTCAAGATACAGGACTTTCTTCAGAATTAACTATTTTTGAAGAAATGTTGACGGTCTTTGAAAAACTTCGCCAAACAGAGCAACAATTGCGTCAGATGGAGATGCAAATGTCTGAATTAACGGGTGCCGACTTAGAGAGTTTGATGCACCGTTATGATGCTTTGTCCGAGGAATTCCGTCAAGCCAACGGTTTTACCTATGAAGCAGAGATCAAGTCAGTACTTAATGGTTTTCGTTTTGATGAAAAGATGTGGGACCGTGCCATTTCTTCCTTATCTGGCGGACAAAAAACGCGATTAGCTCTGGCAAAAATGCTTTTAGAAAAGCCTGATTTGCTGATTTTGGACGAACCAACCAATCATTTGGATATTGAAACACTGGCTTGGTTAGAAACTTACCTGAAAAACTATTCAGGAAGTCTTTTGATTGTCAGTCACGACCGTTATTTCTTGGATAAGGTTGTCACTGAGACCTTAGAGATTTCACGCGGCAAGCTGACACGCTTTGCGGGGAATTACAGTAAATATATCGAACTCAAGGCAGAGATGCTCGCCACTGAGCAAAAAAACTATGACAAGCAACAAAAAGAAATCGAAAGACTAGAAGATTTCGTTGCTCGAAACATGGTTCGTGCCTCCACAACAAAACGTGCCCAATCTCGTCAGAAGAAGCTGGAAAAGATGGAACGTATCGAAGCACCAACCGGAAGTGAAGCTGCTGCACACATGACTTTTTCTCCAGCTAAAAAGTCGGGCAATATCGTCCTTACGGTGGAGGATGCAGCTGTAGGCTATGATAAAGTGCTGTCCGAGCCTATCAATATCGATACACGAAAACACGATGCTATTGCTATTGTAGGACCAAACGGTATCGGGAAAACAACGTTGATTAAGTCGATTGTGGGTCAAATTCCTCTTCTTAAGGGTCAAGTAAAGCTTGGTGCCAATGTCGACTTAGGCTATTATGACCAAGAACAGGGACGTCTAACGTCTTCTAATAGTGTTCTTGACGAGATTTGGAATGAACATCGTCTTTTACCAGAAGTAGAGATTCGCAATCTTTTAGGCGCTTTCCTTTTCAGCGGTGAAGATGTGAAAAAGACCGTTTCGATGTTATCCGGGGGAGAAAAAGCACGCCTTCTCTTGGCAAAACTTGCCCTGCAACATGACAATTTTCTTGTATTGGATGAACCCACCAACCACTTGGATATTGATAGCCGTGAAGTGCTAGAAAATAGCTTGATAGACTTTGACGGCACCTTACTTTTTGTCAGTCATGACCGCTATTTTATTAACCGTGTGGCAACCAAAGTCCTCGAAATATCGCCACAAGGAAGTAAACTTTATCTGGGCGATTATGATTACTATTTGGAGAAAAAACTTCAAGAAGAAGAGGCGCATCAAGAAGTTGTTTGGGAAGAAAAGCCAGAAAGTGCGGGTCAGATGGACTATGCACAGCAGAAAGAGGCGCAGAAAATCCGCCGAAGATTAGAACGTGAAGTCAATGCTGCAGAAGAAAAGCTTGCCACTTTGGAAAAGCAAAGCGAAGAAATTTCACACGCCATGTTAGAGGTAACAGATGATTTTGTTAAACTGGGTGAACTCCAAGCAGAGCTGGATCAACTGGCTGTACAAAAAGAAGAAGCCGAGATGAATTTACTGGAAGTAATGGAGAGTCTGGAAAGTTTATGATGCTGAAACAGAAAAAATAATCTATCAGAAAGAAATACTATGGAAAAAATTACTTATGACTATGCAAAAATTTCGGATTTAGGTGGAATCATGCACATTGAAACGACGGATTTTTCGCCAAATGAAGCTTCCTCACGAGAGTCAATGCTGGAACAAATTGAACGTATTAGCGACTCATTTTTGGTGGCACATAACGAAAGGGGTACAGTTGTGGGATATGTGGCTGGTCCTGTGACAGCTGGTCATTTTGTGGAGGATAGAATGTTTGAGCACTCGGAGCGTAACCCGAATTTTTATGGCTATCAGAAAATCACAAGTTTGGCAGTTCATCCTGATTATCAGGGGCAAGGAATCGCCAAGGAGCTGATGTCCCGCTTTATCGAGCAGGCGCGACTGAAAAATCGGCGAGGTGTGAGCTTAACTTGTCATGATTATCTGGTGGGCTATTATGAAAGATATGGATTTGTCAACAAGGGCATTTCTGAATCTCAATGGGGCGGCGAGATTTGGTATGACATGACTTTAGAGCTTAGAAAATCACGTTGACAATCTTGTTTTTTTTAAATAGAGTTTATGATTGCAAACTTCGACTAAATCTGTTAGACTATATAGCGATGAACCTTTAAATTAGCACGAGAGGCTAGCAAGGAAACCGTATAATTGTCTATTTATATAGTATTTAGGAGCATTCTAAGTATTATCGGCATATTTTTTTACGCACTTGCAGCTTTCTGCAGGTGTTTTTTTCTATAATACCGTGCTGTTCAGACTAACTTAAAGGACTAGAAAAGAGGAAAATATGTCATTATCAAAAACTATTGCTGCTGATTTATTAGAAATAAAAGCTGTAAGCTTATCGCCAAGCGCGCCTTTCACTTGGGCGAGCGGGATTCAGTCTCCTATCTACACAGACAACCGTGTGACTTTGGCTTATCCAGAAGTACGTACACGTATTGAGCAGGCTTTTGCGGATTTGGTCAAGGCAGAATTTCCAGAGGTTGAAGTGATTGCAGGTACAGCTACAGCCGGTATTCCTCATGGTGCGATTATCGCTGATTATCTGGAGCTTCCTTTTGCCTACATCCGCAGCAAACCAAAAGATCACGGGGCAGGTAACCAGATAGAAGGTCGTGTTTCGAAGGGACAGAAAATGGTTGTGGTTGAAGATTTGATTTCAACAGGAGGTTCAGTATTAGAGGCGGTTGCTGCGGCACAACGTGAAGGCATCGAGGTGTTAGGTGTTATCGCTATCTTTACCTATCAGTTGGAAAAAGCAACCTTAAAATTTGAACAAGCCCAAGTACCGCTACATACTTTGACAAATTATTCTGAACTGATTCAAATCGCACAGGAAACGGGTTATGTAACAGAGGATGAACTTGAAATGCTTAAAAAATTCAAGGACAATCAGGAAACGTGGAATAAATAACATAATAAATATTATGTAAAATGCAAGAAAGGGAACAGATGATACTCATAAAAAATGGCCGTGTAATCGATCCTAAGACGGGTTTTGATCAAGTTGCGGATGTGTTAATTCAAGACAAAAAGATTATTCGTATTGCCAAAGATTTGGAAGAAGAAGATGCGGAAATTATTGATGCCAGCAACTTGATTGTTGCACCAGGGCTCATCGATATTCATGTGCATTTCCGTGAACCAGGTCAAACGCATAAAGAGACGATACACACTGGGGCTTTATCTGCAGCACGCGGTGGCTTTACGACGGTTGTGATGATGGCAAATACTAAACCGATTTTATCAAGTCCTGAAGTACTTGCAGAAACACTGAAACTTGCAAATGAAGAGAAGATTCATATTAAGTCCGTTGCTTCTATTACCAAAGATTTTGATGGACAACATTTGACGGATTTTGATACTTTACTGGCGGCAGGCGCAGTTGGATTTTCGGATGACGGTATTCCACTCAGTGATTCAGGCGTTTTACATGAAGCATTAAAGAAAGCCAAGAAAACCGATAGTCTGCTCTCTATTCACGAGGAAGATCCCAACTTAGTGGATACGCTTGGAATCAATGAAGGCGAAGTGGCACATCAATGTGGCCTGACAGGAGCGACAAAGGTGGCCGAATACAGTATGATAGCACGTGATGCCATGCTGGCTTTGGATACTCAAGCCCGTTTACATATTCAACATTTATCCGCTGGAGAAAGTGTAGATGTAGTTCGTTTTGCGCAAAAGATGGGCGCAAAAGTCAGTGCTGAAGTCACACCGCAACATTTTTCATTGACAGAGCAAGCAGTACTAGAGATAGGGACAAATGCCAAGCTTAATCCTCCACTGCGTCAGACAAAAGATATTGCAAAAATCTTGGAAGGTTTGAAAGATAATACTATTAGTGTTATCGCTACCGATCATGCCCCACATACACATGAAGAAAAAAATGTTGCTCTGGCTAAAGCACCGAGCGGCATGATTGGCTTGGAAACTTCTTTGCAACTTGGGCTTACGCATCTGGTAGCGCCTGGGCATCTCGAGCTGATTCAATTATTAGAAAAAATGACTGCTAATCCAGCCAAACTGTATGGTTTTGATGCAGGATATTTAGCGGAAGGCGGCCCGGCCGATATCACCATTTTCGATGCCAAGAACACTTATAAAGTGGATGAAAACTTTGATTCAAAAGCCAGCAACTCACCATTTATTGGTCAGGAACTTTTGGGACAGGTAAAATATACGCTTTGTTCAGGAGAAATTGTTTACCACTCATAAAAATCTTGCAAGAGCTTACATAAATTGTTAAAATGATTTTAATGTTTAATAAATTTTATTCTAAGCAATAGGAGAAATCTCATATGAAAATCACTAAAACAATTAATGCTCCTGTCGAATTTGTCTACAATCAGATTCTGAATTCATCACTTTATGATATCGAAAAACATACCGGTCGCAGGCCTGATATCAAGTCTCTTAGTGGCTTTGAGTACTCAAAAACATTTGGCAAAAACCAACATGGAACCATTAAGATTGACGAGGTAGTGACAGCCACCAGTTACGCTTTCACTACGAAAACTATTCGCAACACTTTTCATACGCGCTGGAGCTTTCAGCCGGTCAATGGTAAGCAGACTCAAATAAATATCGAGGAAAGCCGTACTTCAAGCGGAATGATTCAAAAACTGAATGATATGTTTGTTGGAACGCTTCTGGGGCACTGGAAAAAACGTCAAATGGTCGCTATTCTAAATCATATTGAACAAGCTTATAGTGGTGGGAAGTGACGATATGGAAAAGAAACAACATGAACTTTTCGAACTGGCTACGTATGCTTTTAATAAGCCAAGAAGTAAAGAAAGAGAAGAGGCGTTTGAGAAACTTTTGAGTTTTTCAAAACCTTACAGTTACCGGGAAAATGGTGAATTATCCTCTATGATTATCGACACTTCTTTTCATGTCTACTGGAAGGAGGCGAAACTAAAGATGTCAGGGATTGGTTATGTTGCCTCTTACCCAGAATTTAGAGGGAACGGCAGTATTCGCAAACTCATGACCGATATTTTGGAAGACAACTATGAAGCTGGCACTGCCTTAAGCTATCTGGCACCTTTTTCTTATCAGTTTTATGGTCAATTTGGCTATCATTACGCTTTCGACCAAAAAGCTTATACGATACCTGCCCAAGAATTTCCCAAGGGCAAAAAAACAGCAGGACAGGTGCAGCGTCGTACTGTAAGTGAAGAACTTTTTGAAGATATGGCTGAGGTCCATGATCAAGTCTATAACCAAGGTTCTCTGGTCCGTCCGCAACATGTTTGGGAATACTACTTCAAGCATAAAGCACAGCCCTTCTTTGCGACTTATGAGGAAAATGGTAAAATTTTAGGCTACTTAATTTATGAGTTTTCGGATACGGCTTTTGTGATTCGTGAATGTATGACGTTGACCCAAGAAGCTCAAGCTGCACTTTATCGTTTTGTATCCAGCCATGCAGCAAGTTTTGAAGTTATCAAGTGGACAGCACCGTCAAATGTCTTCCTTGAATATGATCTGGCGGAGCCATCGCGAATACAGTTGCAGCTGCGACCCTATATGCAAGCGCGTATCGTTAATCTACAGGCCTTTTTAAAAGTGAACGGCCAACCTGAATTTGCTGCACGTATTGTCGATGATATTTTGCCGCAAAATAATATCTGTGTTGGCCCTGAAACAGACGAGCCAGAAGAAATGACCATTGGTGCATTTACTGCACGTGTCCTACGGGAGAATAAAGCCATTCTTCGTGAATATTTTTAAAGTTATCAATAAAAACGTCAAGTCTTAACATTTTTCATAAGATTTGGCGTTTTTATTAACTTAAACTAAAGAATAAAAACTTTTTTTGTTTCTAAATTTGTAACATGTTTCGGAAATTAGGCCAAAAAATGAAGTTTTTATTAATTTTAGAAAAATAAAAGCGCTATAAATAAGGGTTTCATTAAAAAATATTTGTTTTTTCGCTTAATATTGTCCGGACAAATTATATTTGAAATCGCTTTCCGAAATAGCTATACTATTGGTATAGATAAAAAGAAGGAGATCATTAAAATGGCAGATAAAGTTATTGCACTGGCCTGTGCAGCAGGTATGTCAACCTCATTACTCGTGACAAAGATGCAGCAAGCCGCACAAGAAGCAGGAAAAGATTATGAGATCTACGCAAAGTCTGTAGCCGAAATTGATAATATGTTGTCTAGTTCAGAGAAACCAGATGTATTGCTTCTCGGTCCACAAGTGGCTTATATGAAAAATGAAGTTATTAAAAAAGCAGCAGCAGTTGGTGTTCCTTGTGACGTGATTAAAATGCAAGATTACGGCATGATGAATGGTAAAAATGTCGTCGCCGCTGCAGATGCATTGATGAATGGATAGTGGGAAAATCTAGAGTAAGAAAGGAGTATTATGGGAAAACTAGGTATCTCGATTTATCCGGAACGTTCCAACTTTGAGGCTGACAAAGCCTATTTAGACTTGGCTCACCAATATGGATACACCCGTGTCTTTACTTCACTTTTAGAGATTAAGGGAGATAAGGCAGCTGTTCTTGAGAGCTTTACGAAAGTGATTGCTTATGCAAACAGTCTTGGTATGGAAGTCATGGTAGATATTAATCCTGCCTTATTTGAACAACTTAACATCAGCTATGATGATTTAAGTTTCTTTGATGAAATGGGTGCTGATGGTATTCGTTTAGACCTTGGATTTACAGGAGCTGAGGAAGCACGTATGACTCGCAACCCTTATAATCTAAAGATAGAGATTAACATGAGTCAGGGAACAAGTTATGTGGACAGTATCATGGACTATTCGCCCAACATTGAAAACTTACTGGGCAGTCATAACTTTTACCCCCACCGTTATACAGGCTTGGCATTTGACCACTATGTAAAATGTACGAAGAAGTTCAAGAAGTACAACTTAAACACGATGGCTTTTGTGAATTCGCATGAAGCAACCTTTGGACCTTGGCCTGCTCAAGACGGTCTATGTACGCTAGAAGAACATCGTAACCTTAGCCTAAAGACTCAGGTAAAACATTATAAGCTCTTAGGCGATATTGACGACATTACCATTGCCAATGCCTATGCGAGTGAAGCAGAGCTGAAGCAAATGGCAGAAGCCTTCCATGCACCAATGCCTGAACTTAAAGTGGTTCCCCGACCTACAATGACAGAAAATGAACGCAAATGTGTTTTTGAAGCGATGCACAGTTACCGTGGCGACCGTTCAGAATACATGCTACGTTCAACCATGACTCGCGTTATCTACAAAGACTTGGATTTCCCGCCACATGATACAGATACAATAAAACCAGGCGATGTGATTATTGACAATGATGGATATGGTCAATATAAGGGAGAAACACAAATCGCTCTGAAGGAAATGAAAAATGATGGTCGGGTCAATGTTGTTGGACGTATCTCGGAAGACGAAATGTTCTTACTTGACTTCATCAAGCCTTGGAGTTCGTTTAAATTTATTGAAAGTGATGAGCTATAATTTATAACCTTATACGCAAATAAATTAAAATTTTAGGAGGAATTCTATGAACGGAATTACGATGTGGATGGAGAAATATCTCGTCCCAGTAGCAGCAAAAATAGGGTCGCAAAAGCACCTGGTTGCCTTGCGTGACTCATTCATTGGTATCCTGCCAGCAACACTGACAGGTGCGCTTGCAGCGATGGTATCAGCCATCGTCACAACTTTCCCACAGTCCATTCAGCAGATGGTTTTGGGACCAACCAAGTTTTCACAACTTGCACCAGAAGATGTCTGGACACTTGCGAACACACCAATCATCGGGGATTTGAACAATATTTCAGCTCTCGTTAACCAAGGGACTTTGACAGTTATTGGTCTTATCTTTGCATTCTCTTGGGGTTACAATTTGGCGCGTGCTTATGGTGTCAATGACCTAGCTGGTGGTGTTGTAGCAGTTGCCACTCTCTTCGCTGGTTTGCCAAACCAAATGCCAAAATTCTTGGATGCTTTGGGTGTGAGCGATGCCGGTGTAGCCGCAACAGACAAAATCAATGGCGTACTGACTGGACAAGGTCTTGCAGCATGGAAACCACTCTTTGCTGCTGCACATATGGATGCTGGTGCTTACTTTACCATTATCATTATGGGTGCCCTTGCAGTAATTATTTATGCTAAACTTATGTTAGCAGATATTACTATCAAGATGCCTGAGTCAGTCCCACCAGCAGTAGCAAAAGCTTTCCTTGCGATTATTCCGACGATTACTGCGATTTATGCGGTGAGCTTAATTTACTATATTATTGATAAATTGACAAATGACTCTGTAATTAATTTGATTACACATTATATTGCAGAACCCTTCCAAATTCTCTCACAAAATATTTTCTCAGTTCTTATTGTCACACTCTTCGTCTCAATCTTCTGGTTCTTTGGACTTCACGGACCAAACGTCTTGGCACCTGCTCTTGATGGTATCTGGCTTCCTCTGGGGCTCAATAACCAGGCCCTTTACTTCCAAGTTCACTCAGACGGTATTCGTGACTTAGTAGCGCGTGGCGCGATTGATAAAGCCCATGCCATTAACGGTGACTATGTCAGTCTTTGGGTTCGTGGTTCATGGGATGCCTTTGTCTGGTTTGGTGGATCTGGTGGTACCATTACCTTGATTCTTGCCATTCTGATCTTCTCTAAACGTAAAGATTATAAGACAGTAGGACGTCTTGGTCTAGCACCAGGTATCTTCAATATCAACGAACCGGTGCTCTTCGGTATGCCAATCGTACTGAACGCCATCTTCTTTATTCCATTCTTAATTGCACCATTGGTAGCAGTTATCATCGCTTATGTCGCAACAATGCTCCACTGGGTCGATCCAGTCGTAAGTGCTGTACCGTGGGTAACACCGCCAATTATGAATGCCTTTCTTGCTACAGGATTTGACTGGCGTGCGATTATCTTAGCAATTGTCAATCTAGCTGTAACCTTTGCTATTTGGACGCCATTCGTTATTGCAGCAAACAAGATGGAAGAACCTGAATTATAAAAAAGCAGAAAGGAACCCAATGATTATTGTTAATGTAGCTATGATGCAAGAAAAAGTAATTCAACTTCTAGAAGAAAATGGATTTACTTATAAGGAAAAAAAGGGATTGAAACTCTATTTTCGAGGTCCGAATAGCAACTTAGCCACGGATGCTCAAACTGCAAAACGCTTAATTAAACAAAGTTCATTTGGTTCAGCATTATTCTTTAACGTCGAGGAGGTTTAAATATGGCTTGGATATATGCATTACTTAGTTTATCACTCTTACTTCTAGCTTATCAAAACTGGAGTTTCGGAGGTACACTCTTTATTCTATCTGTAGTCATGCTTATACTGGCACGGCAAAAGAAGAAAAAAGAAGAATAAAAGAGGTTCGCCTGAGCGACCTCTTTTGTTTTTGCACTTGACTTTACAGGACATCACTGTACAATATTTTATAAGACATACATCTTACTAGGAAGTGGCTTAGAAGTTATCTCTTGACTGAATACCCCTAAGGGTATATAATGAGTGTATTAAGAAATTTGAGAAAACCCATGCATAACTCGAAGCCACGTTCCAATATTAGGTAATATTCTGCTGATCCATTAGGCTGAAGGAGATGTGGGATAGAAGCGAAAAGTCACATATTCTGTTAATTGTTAGATACTTGCAAGGCTTTATAGGCACAAGGAACAGCAATTATAAAGATAGGCAGTGGTGCAAGTTTGGGATGATGGATTAAAAAGTAGGGAGAAAAAAATGTCTAAAAAATATCTTATTGTTGGTGGTGTTGCTGGAGGGATGAGTGCGGCAACTCGCCTCCGTCGTTTACAGGAAGATGCAGAAATTATTGTTTTTGATAAAGGGCCTTATGTGTCTTTTGCGAACTGTGGTTTGCCTTACTATCTTTCAGGTGAGATAGAGTCTAGAGATAAACTTATCTTACAAACACCAGAAAGCTTGAAACAACGTTTTAATCTAGAAGTTCGTCCTGATTCAGAAGTTGTTTCTATTGACAAGGAATTGAAGGAAATAACGGTTGTTTCTGATGGAAAGACCTATAAGGAAAGCTATGATTCGCTTATCTTATCTCCTGGGGCCAGTCCTTTCATTCCGGATATAAAAGGTTTAGCAGAAGCTCATAATGTATTTAGTTTGCGCAATATCCCTGACTTGGATAAGATAACAGGTTATATGGAAATTAAACATCGTAAGCAAGCTGTGATTGTAGGTGCAGGCTTTATCGGTTTGGAAATGGCTGAAAACTTGAGAAAGCTTGGTTTGGATGTGACAGTTATTGAAAAGGCAGATCATGTTTTGCCAACACTTGATCAAGAAATGGCTCTCTACATTGAAGAAGAGTTAGAACGAAATGGCTTAAACGTTATGACCGGCCTTTCTGTCGTTGAGTTTCAAGATGAAGGCAGGACAGTAATTCTTGAAAATGGCGATGTTTTGACTGCGGATTTAGTTATTCTTTCAGTAGGGATTCGTGTAGAGTCCAAGTTGGCAGCTGATGCTGGTATTGCATTGGGTATGAGAGGAGCTATTCTCGTAGATGAGCACTATCAAACTTCAGTACCTGACATCTATGCTGTGGGTGATGCTATTCTTGTTAAAAATCAAATCACCAATCAAGAGGCGCTTATCTCTCTCGCAAGTCCGGCGAATCGTCAAGGGCGCCAAGTGGCTGATGTTTTATCAGGGCTTCCTGTGACAAATAAAGGAAGTATCGGAACAGCTATCGTTAGAGCCTTTAACTTAACAGCAGCTTCGACAGGGATTTCGGAAAGACAAGCTCAAGAGTTGAACTTGAAGTATAAAGCAGTACACATAACAGCAAATGATCATGCAGGTTATTATCCGGGCGCAAGTTCTATTTTACTTAAACTTATTTTTAATCCAGAAGATGGACAAATTTATGGTGCATCAGCCTTGGGGGAAAAAGGGGTTGATAAACGCATTGATGTTCTAGCTACAGCAATCAAAGGAAGCCTAACTGTTTTTGATCTTCCAGAGTTAGAGTTGACCTATGCACCACCGTTTGGCTCGGCAAAAGATCCTGTGAATATGATTGGTTATGCAGCCATAAATATTGCTATGGGGCTGTCCGACAATATCCAATGGCACCAGTTGAAATCAGAACTTGCTAAAGGCAAAGTATTATTAGATGTTCGTCAAGAAAGCGAAGTGGCACAAGGTGGATTTGAAGAAGCAATAAATATTCCTTTAAATGATTTACGTGAAAATCTGGATAAACTTGATAAAAATAAAGAATATATCGTGAGCTGTCAATCGGGGCTTCGCTCCTATACTGCTGAACGTATTTTGAAACAGGAGGGCTATAAGGTAGAAAACCTTGATGGTGCTTATGGTCTTTATAGTAAAGTCATGGGAATCCTTGCTTGAAATCGAAATGAAGAAGTTGAGACAGAAACAGCGTTTCGACTTATGTTAGTCAAAATAAAAAATAAAAAATAAAAAATCTGAATGGCGTGCACAAAATTACGTGATTCAGATTTTTCATTTTTGACAGCTTTTCTATAAAAATTTTTGCTGAATTTGCAGTTTGCATATGGTATAATGTTAAAAAATATCGTTAGATTGAGAGAAAAAATGCGACTCGAAATATATGAGGAAAAATCAGATGGTGCTGGAGCTGCCATTGCTCAGGTCTTTGCGGCTTTCAGCGAAGAAGCAGAAAATGAACAACTGCAAACAGCACGCTATAACTTGGAAGATGAACCGGACCGGTTTACCCGTCATCCTCTGGTCAGTCAGGCCATGCAGAATATGGAACAGGCTCTGCCATTAACGATTGTTGATGGTGAAATTATGCTGATAGGAGAGTATCCTGATATGGAAGATTTGACAGAGATCACAGGAATGAATTTTCAAGATATAAGAAATAAGGGTTGCCAATGCAGCAACTGTAGATGTGGAAAGGGATAATATGATGATTGAAAATTTTCAACGGCCAACAAAGGAAGAGTACTTTAAAGAAATTGTTGAGGTTGTAGCCAAGCGTTCGACCTGTACGCATGCTCAAGTGGGAGCACTTTTAGTGACCGCTGATGGTCAGATACTTTCAACAGGATATAACGGTTCTGTAGCGCTTATGCCACACTGTACGGATGTTGGATGCTTGGAAGACAAAGATGGACACTGCATTGCTACAGTGCACGCTGAACAAAATGCGATTGCACAAGCAGCGAAACACGGTGTTTCTCCTGAAGGAGCCATTCTTTATACAACACTCTTTCCTTGCATTGCCTGCCTCAAACTAGTATTAGCAGCAGGAGTAAAGCATATCAAATACATCAATGAATACCATGCCAAAAATCCTTATGAGGAAGAGCTTATTGAAACTTTGGGTATTCAAGTTGAAAAAATATAAAAATTCTAGAAAGCCTGTTTTTTTCTATATTAACGAAAGCTAAGTTCATTTTAAATTTGTTGATAAAATTCTTTTTTACTCCAGCTTTTTACGCCTATTTTTGCTAGAATAGAGGAATGGGAATAAAATACAGTCAAACACATAAAGTCGCCTTTTATGAGAGTGATACTCGAGGAAAAATGAGGATATCTGACCTTCTTGCCGTAGCGCTTCAAACTTCGGGAGAACAGTCGTATACATTGAACCGCAGTGACACATGGGTTTATGAGAACTTTAATCTTTTTTGGGCTGTCATTGAGTACGAGATTCATCTTTACAAGCTTCCAGAATTTAATGAAGTTATTACGATTGAAACAGAAGCTACCTCTTACAACAAGTTTTTCTGTTATCGTGACTTCATTTTCAAAAATAATAGCGGTGAAATTTTAGTCAAAATAAGTTCCACATGGGTTTTGATGAACAAGGATACCCGAAAAGTAGAACGTGTGGTTGATGAAATTGTTGCGCCCTATGAGGCACCAAAAGTCAGTAAAATCACCCGCCCACATAAATATCTTGCTTTATCAGAAGAGGCAAGTTGTAACTTAGCATTTCCGGTTCGTTTTTCTGACCTTGACATGAATGGTCACGTTAACAATGCCAGATATTTTGACTGGGCTGTCGATCAGTTAGACTATGATTTCCGAATGGCATACGAACCTAAGAAAATATATATACGTTACAATCATGAGCTACTTTACGGAAATCATGAATTTATTGAACCTGTCTTTGAGTTTCAAGGAAATACAACCTGTCATATCATTAGGAAAGATGGTATAGATAATGCTAATATTGAAATTGTATGGTCGAAAATAATTGAGGAGGACTAAGTACAGATGAAAAAGAATTATAAGGGTTATCTTATTGATTTAGACGGTACGATTTATCTGGGAAATCATCGCATTCCAGCAGGAGAGGATTTTATTCATCGCTTGCAAGCAGCTAATATTCCTTATTTGTTTTTGACTAACAATACAACGAAAACGCCGCGCGTGGTTCAAAAACGCTTAGCGACAGAATTTAATATTGAGACGCCTTTAGATACAATCTACACAGCAAGTGCAGCAACCGTAGATTATATGGATGATTTGGGTCTGGAAAAGACGGTGTATGTTATCGGTGAAGATGGATTAAAAGAAGCAATCTATGGAGCAGGCTATAAAAAAGAGCGTGAAAATCCCGCCTATGTTGTCGTTGCTTTAGATACTGATCTCACGTATGAGATGCTTGCTTTGGCAACGCTCGCTATCCATAAGGGAGCTAAATTTATTGGCACAAACCCTGACTTGAATCTCCCAAGTGAACGTGGACTTTTACCAGGAGCAGGTTCATTAGTCAAGATGATTGAAGCTGCAACACGTGTGCAAGCAACTTATATTGGAAAACCTGAGGCCATCATTACGGAAAAAGCGGTTAAAAAATTAGGAATCCCTAAGGAAGAATTGCTGATGGTTGGTGATAACTACTTGACAGATATCCGCACGGGGATTGATAACGGTATTGATACTTTATTAGTCACGACGGGCTTCACTAAAGCAGAAGAAGTGCCAAACCTTCCAATTTCTCCAACATATGTCGTTTCAAGCTTGGAACATTGGGAAGTGTAGCATGCGAGAACGCCTAATTTTTACGAGTGTTATTTTATGGGGGACAGCTACTGCAGTCAGTTTGACTTTACTTTTAGCTGTTCCGCTTTTCTATGTAGATATTCATCTGGAAAACTTGCCGCAAGCATCAGGCCTTCCAGCAGAAACGCTGAGACATAATTTCAACATACTCATGGCTTATCTTGTCAATCCCTTTGCAAACACCTTGCATATGCCAGACCTTCCTTCATCTCCAGAGGCTTTGCAGCACTTTAAAGATGTAAAAAAACTTTTCATGCTTGCTTTAGGCCTTATGATTGTACTAAGCCCGATGATTTTCCTTTTTTTAAAGGAACATCTGGCTATCGTCTATCACAATGGCATACGGTTTGTGATGGGTACGCCTCTGTTTATAGGATTGGTTGCTGCCTTGATAGGCTTTGATAACTTTTTTATCTATTTTCATGAAATCTTTTTCCGGGATGATACGTGGCTTTTTAATCCTGATACAGATCCTATCATCAATGTTTTAACAGAAAATTATTTTATGTACACTTTTATCCTATTTCTTATTCTCTTTGAGCTCCTCTTTTTTCTCCTTTATTGGTCAGGAAATAAACGGGTACAAAGGAAATTTATCGGTAAAACCGAACGATGAGTCGTAAAACTGATGTGAAATCAGTTTTTTTCTATTTTTTTAGGGCAATATGCGTTAAAATAGATAAGGAAGGTTTGGTTGCAGAGATATTTATCGCCAAACTAGAGAAGTTTTCACAGAGGAAAACTCGGTCGGTATTCTGTAATAACAAATGAATAAAGAGGCATTTTTATGAACACAATGGTTCCAGTTTTTGATTACGAAGATATCCAACTTATCCCAAATAAGTGTATTATTAACAGTCGTAGCGAGGCAGATACGTCAGTTAAGTTAGGAGCTCATACTTTTAAACTTCCTGTTGTTCCTGCAAATATGCAAACGATTATCGACGAAAATATTGCTGAAATGTTAGCCAAGCAAGGTTATTTCTATATTATGCACCGCTTTGAAGAAAGTACACGTAAGGACTTTATCGAAAAGATGCATGCTCAAAATCTCATTGCATCAATTTCTGTTGGCGTTAAAGACAACGAACGTCAGTTTGTCCGTGATTTGGCGGAAACAGCGACTATTCCAGATTACATTACTA
Organism: Lactococcus sp. UBA7128; assembly: GCF_002492185.1. Lineage (NCBI taxonomy): Bacteria > Bacillati > Bacillota > Bacilli > Lactobacillales > Streptococcaceae > Lactococcus > Lactococcus sp. UBA7128. The sequence goes on along the minus strand of NZ_DKXK01000060.1, from coordinate 35,906 downwards.
TCGATATTGCCCATGGGCATGCCAACTCTGTGATTGAGATGATACAACTCATAAAACGTCTCATGCCACAAGTCTTTGTTATTGCTGGTAATGTGGGAACACCTGAAGCTGTTCGCGAGTTGGAAAATGCTGGTGCGGATGCGACTAAAGTCGGAATCGGTCCAGGAAAAGTTTGTATCACTAAGGTAAAAACAGGTTTCGGAACAGGCGGCTGGCAACTCGCAGCTCTTCGTTGGTGTGCAAAAGCAGCAAGTAAGCCAATCATTGCTGACGGTGGGATTCGTACACATGGTGATATTGCAAAATCTGTCCGTTTTGGTGCAAGTATGGTGATGATAGGCTCTCTCTTCGCCGCACATGAGGAGTCACCAGGTAAAACCATTGAGCAGGACGGAAAACTTTACAAAGAATATTTTGGTTCAGCTAGTGAATATCAAAAAGGTGAGCATAAAAATGTTGAAGGGAAAAAAATCCTCTTGCCGCACAAAGGCTCTCTAAAAGATACACTTAAAGAAATGCAAGAAGACCTTCAGAGCTCGATTTCCTACGCTGGTGGCCGTGACCTCAATGCCCTACGCAAAGTAGATTATGTCATCGTGAAAAACTCAATTTGGAATGGTGATTCATTATAAAATGTAAAAAGCTGTCAGTACTTACTGTCAGTTTTTTACGTCTTTCAAAGGCAATTATTTTTGAAACTCCGCAAAGGATGATGTAGAATGTTGGTGAAGATATAAAATTGATTTATTTTAGAAAGTAGGGAATATTATGAAAGTACTTGTAGTTGGTGCAAATGGAAAAGTTGCCAAACATTTAGCAGAAAACTTAAAAGATTATCCTGAAATTCAAGAAAAAGCTGTTATTCGTAAAGAAGAACAGCAAGGCTTTTTCAAGCAACTTGGGATTGAAACAGTTATCTTGGATATCGTCCATAATTCGATTGAAGAATTCGCAGCAGCGATGTCCGACGTTGATGCAGTAGTTTTTAGTGCCGGTGCTGGTGGTTCTGGTCTAGATAAGACAATCATGATTGATCTAGATGGGGCAGTTAAGGTTATGACTGCAGCAGAAAAAGCGGCTGTTAAACGCTTCATTATGGTGAGCACTTTCCGCGCGGGGCGAGAAGAAATAAGTCGTCAAATTAAGGAAGACTCGCCATTGAAAATTTATACTATTGCTAAAAATTATGCTGATGAGTGGCTAAAAACACGGACAGACTTGGACTGGACCATTATTCATCCAGGAATACTCACAGATCAAGCAAGTACAGGTAAGATTAATCTAGGAAGACATGTAGAGATAGGAAATATCTCTCGTGAAGATGTAGCTAAAGTGATTCTTGAAACCTTAAGAAATGACTCTAGTATTAGAAAAGAATTTGAATTTGTCATGGGAAATATCCCAATCTCTGAAGCTCTTAAAAGTCTTAAAGATGGATATGCAAAAGGAGAAGAAAACTAAAATACTTGAAACGACCTTTGAAAAAGTGACAAAAGTTCTATCTAAAACTCACATAAAAACTTAAACATCAATTGGTAGAAGTAGGGTTTTAAGCGTTGCCACTGTCAGCGGCACAGCATTGAGAAAAACCTCCAAGAACTTTTCATGTTTCAAAGTTTGACTTAAAAACTTATTTTAACCTAAAAAAATTTTTTTGTGATATAATAAACTTATCTTCAGGGCACCGTGAAATTCGGGACCGGCGGTTAAAGTCCGCGAAGCTGAAAAGCTTGATGTGGTGTAATTCCACAACCGACAGTAAAGTCTGGATGGGAGAAGAATAAGAGATAGGACCAGTTCTTTTGGAGCTGTGTCAGTTTTCGCCAATATTCAAATGCTCCCTTCAAAATGAAGAAATATTATTTTCTATTTTGGAGGTTTTTTCGTGTCAAATTCAAAAACACGTCGACTCACATTTATCGCAATGCTTAGTGCAATTTCATTTGTACTGTCCTACCCAATGTTCCAATTTTCCTTGGTTCCGAGTGCAAGTTTTTTAAAAATTGATTTTACAATCTTGCCTATTTTGATTGGGCTGTTTATGCTTGGATTGAGTAGCGCTTTTGCTATTCTTATCATTCGTTCATTTTTATGGCTCTTGTTAAATAGTGACGGCGTAAATACCTATATTGGTCTTCCGATGAATATCGTGGCTGTCACAGTATTTGTGCTGGTACTTTGGTTTTTCCTCCGTCACAGATTTAGTTTACGGGGCTATATTATGGCAACCATTCTGGGGACTTTGGCCTTAACTGCGGTGATGGTAATACTTAACTATGTTTATGCAATACCCCTTTACTCAATGTTTGCTAATTTTGATATCGCAACGATGTTTCCTGGGGGTGTTTCAGCCTATATTGGTGCTGTTATTGTCTTTAACATCCTAGAGGGGTTGATTTTTGCAGGGAGCTTTGCTTTACTGTACTGGGCGTTACGCGGTTCAAAAGCAATCAAATTTATTAACGCTTAAAAATAAAAAAATGGTCTATTGATGAGGAGAAAATAATCATGACGTGGTGAATGATTATTTTTTATTTTCTTCTTGCATTTCTTTTTAACATCTGATATACTAGTATAAGTTCTGAAAAGGACTGACCGAAGACAGTTGGGGACATAAGTCATAAGCATCCAACCGAGGACAAACATTTTAAACAATGATTGAACTCTCTATGTCTTTTGGTCGTGGGGATTTTTATTTGTAAAAATTCTTACGAACAAAATAAAATGGAGGTAAAAAATGAGCGATTACAAAGTAAACGAAGCAACTATTGCTAAGAAAGCTGAGTTGGTTAACGTCTTTGCGGAAAAATTTGAAGCTGCGACATCTATCGTTGTTGCAAGCTCACGTGGTTTAACTGTAGAACAAGACACTCAACTTCGTAAAGAGTTGCGTGAAGCTGGTGTGGAATTCAAAGTTGTTAAAAACTCAATCTTGCGTCGTGCAGCTGAAAAAGCTGGACTTGAAGCTTTGAACGACAGTTTTGTTGGCCCATCAGTAGTAGCTATCTCAAACGAAGATGCTATTGCGCCTGCTAAAATTTTGAGCGAGTTTGCTAAAACAGCAGACAAACTTGAAATCAAAGCTGGTGTCATTGAAGGAAAAGTTTCAAGCAAAGAAGAAATTGCAGCTATTGCATCTCTTCCAAACCGCGACGGTCTTCTTTCTATGCTTCTTTCAGTGCTTCAAGCACCTGTCCGCAACGTGGCTCTCGCAGTCAAGGCTGTTGCAGAAAAAGAAGAATCAGCTGCTTAATTCCATCAGGAATGACAGTAAGCACCTTTTATATCGGCGGATTTACGCAACAAACTAAAATTTACTAGGAGAATCAAAATGGCATTGAACATTGAAAACATCGTTGCTGAACTTGAAACAGCAACAATCCTCGAACTCTCTGAGCTCGTTAAAGCAATCGAAGAAAAATTTGACGTAACTGCAGCTGCTCCTGTAGCAGTAGCAGCAGCTGGCGGTGAAACTGCAGCAGCTAAGGATTCATTTGACGTTGAATTGACAGCAGCTGGCGACAAGAAAGTTGCTACAATCAAAGCTGTTCGTGAAATCACTGGTCTTGGCTTGAAAGAAGCTAAAGAACTCGTTGATGGTGCACCAACAATGATCAAAGAAGGCGTTGCAGCTGCAGAAGCTGAAGAAATCAAAGCTAAATTGGAAGAAGCTGGTGCTTCAATCACACTTAAATAAGAAATACATGCTTATTTAAATGGGGAATCCCGATTTACCTAGCTTTGGTTGCGCTGAGCGATTTTAAAAATTAGGAAAATCAATGAGGTTTCCTGCCAGAAATCCTGCCAAAGATTTTTTGGCAGGATTTTTGTTGGGTTCTGTCAACTCTGCGGTGCTAATCGCTAAAAAATGAGTTACAGCAGTGTGTAAAAAGTTGTCCTAGGACAGCTTTTTTAGTTGCCTTTGATAAGTATTTGTTGGAGTAAAATCCGTTTTATGAGGTGGTCAAATCGCCCAAAGCCAAAGACACTATGCTTGATGAGTTTACAGAGATTGTTGAGCCTTCTAGTGGGCCATTGGAGTAAGGTGAAAGAATCCCACGACCAATAGCAGCCTTAACTACTGAGGAGATATTAGCCCTAGGTGCAACGAAATAAGGGGTTAGGATAACTGTGTCCCCACAAACCGCGCAATCGTACTTGGACTTCTTCAATTCCAGAACTCTAGGTCTGTGTCCGCGGGGTGTCATGAGAACCTCAGAAATCCTGTAATCACGGACTTTACGAATTTCAGAAATGATGCCACAAGCAGGGCAAACCGTCTGCTTTGGTCGATAGCTAGCCGAAAAGATTTGTGCTTCATGTTCACCTGTCAGCTTTGTAAAACCTAGACGGAAATATTTTTCTTGCGGGAAAACTAATTCTGAGGCTTTGAGTCCAGCAAAAGTGTGATAGACTCAGAATAAATCATAGATTTTCCTTATAAAATAATTGTGTCGCAACTCTATTTTATCGAATTCCTATGACTTTTCTTGTATAAAAAAAGCAATAGATTTTCATCCGCACTTAAAAGGCCACCTTCTGTGAATGTGTCCTTTTTTGTATCTTTATTAATTTTGAGTTGTATCACGTGTTGCAAGTGCCGTACGGATTTCTCCAGTTGTCGCTCCATCTTCTACTCGGAGAACAGCCTCCACTTTTCCAGTATTTATATCTTTTATTTCACTGTTTTGTGCTTTATCTTTAGAGACATATCCTAACCATTGTCGCTCTTTTCCAGCACTCTTTCCTACCTGAGTAGTATCTGGAATCATAAAGTGTTCATCTGGTGTATAAGTTTCAGCGTTGCTTTTAACCGGAGAAAATCTCTCATTGAATTCATTTAAGCTTTTAAAATCTTCCAATGCCACTTGAATAGCCAAATTTTTCTTTTCAAGTTCAGCTTTGGCTGGCATTTTTTTAACTTCCGAGTGCATGTTATTTCTAGCTTTTACTAACTTACTATCAGTTTTAGTGTTGTTTACTACAGTGTAAGCTATTACGGAAGCAAGGACGATAAATGCGATGAGGCCCATTATTTTTAGCTTCATAAGTACTCCTTATTTTAATAATTTGAAATTTCATAGTTTGATCCTGATTTTGGTCCCCAAGACCAGCAAGATAGAACCTGACCTACCCCAGCTTGTACCCAAATATCAGGGTAGCTACCTTCATAGATAGAATGGACGTATACTCCATGTCCCACGCCAGTATTATAAGTATTCCTCCAGTCTTCAGAATCTCCAGCTAAAAAGCTATCAGACCAAGCCCAAAAGTGTAAGGCTTTTCCAGAAATCGGAGCATAACCATATGGTGCATAATGCCAATAATTACCAGTTGTCCAATGTCCTCGTACATATGCACCAGACCCTAGCCTCATAAGTTGAGTTGGGGGGATATTTCCATCCCCTGTTTTAAGGGACAGAATATCAAACTGTGAAATGAATTTTGAGTCTGGTACTTGAATGGGGTCTAATTCAGCACCCGCCTCAATTTCTTCCAGTATTTTTGCTTTGGAATTATGATCAGTGTTTATAGATAAAATAGGTTTATCAGGATTAACCATGTCATATATTGTAATTTCTCCGTGTACGCGAATACCACTTGATAATTCGATAATTGTGTCAGTTGGCTTTGGTTTTTCAGTACCAGTTTTATCAGCATCTAACTTTGGAATTTCAACAGCTGAGGCTGATACTATGGTAGGATTTGTATTCCCAGATACAAAAATTACTCCTCCTACAATTATCTTACTAATAGCATTCAATTCTTTACTTCCTCCTTATAAATTCTTCGATTTCCTACCACTCTTTGATGATGAATAATATTTAGCTCCCTTCTTTTGTTTTTTATATTATGTAAGTCCAAAAGGTTAGTTTTTACCCTTTAACTCTGAAAAATGTGTCTAATCTATGTCACTTATATCATGATTGTTATATTTATGCAAACTCCTCTTTATATTATTCATGGGATTTTATACCTTAGAAAAGGGTGCATTTTTAAGAAAAAACTATAATAGTATTTGAGATAAATAGCCTGCTCTGGGCTAGTCTCCTATGTTGATTTTGAAATACAGAAACATTTCTTAAAGTGAAAGAATTTGGCCTGCACAATAACCTGTTGAAATTCCCCAATGTCCCTAATAAAATTGATGAAATAACTTGGGAATTATCTTATTTTGAAAAATGTGCTATCATGGATGATGGAGAAACAGCTAGAAGGAATAAAGGTGAGAAAAACTCCTCCCTTTGTCCCTAGCTTAGCTACATTTTTATGAAAAAGAGGAGAAATGATTTTTACACAGCAAAGTGAAGTAAAAGAAAAGGCTGCAGGTGTCTTTTAGGGCAACGAGACTCCCATGAGAAAAGATATTTTGCTAAAAAATAAGCTTTTCAGTATTCGTTCTTGACAGATTAGGAAATTGTGTTTACAATTGTAAACATAAAAGGAGAAAGATAGATGAAACTGCACCATATATCATTACTTACAGCTGATTTTGAACGAAATTTTCATTTTTATGTTGATATTTTAGGCTTGCGCTTGGTGAAAAATTCAATCAATCAAGGAAATATCTATATGCGCCATGTTTATTATGGAGATTTCAGAGGTACACCAGGAACGGTTGTTACTTTCTTTCCGGACCGACGATTTGACTTGGAACGAGAAGAGGGAACAAGTTATCTGTCGGGCATTCAATTCAAGATTCCAAAGGGAGCTATGGACTTTTGGACTTCCCGCTTTAAAAAATTTGGGCTAGATTATCAGCGTGGAGATTATTCACTTGAAGTAAAAGATTTTGATGATGTTTTACTTGAATTTATTGAGGAAGGTGAGCCAAATAGAGAGGGACGAATAAATGCATTGTCAGATGTTCCTGCTGCATATCAAATCACTGGACTGTGGGGAAGTCGTCTCTACAGTTCAAACTTAGAAGCTACGCGGTTATTTTTCCAACAGATGGTCGGGAGTGAAACGGGAATACAGCTATTAGCTTCCCAAGCTAAAGCCCCTTCACGAGTCTGGGGGAGAGGTTCAATCGATCATTTGGCTTTTGCTGTAGCATCCAGTAAAGACTTGGATGAAATTTGGGAAAAAGCTCTAACCTTTGGTTATGAAAGAGAGTTATATGCAGACCGAGGCTATTTTCAGTCAGTCTATTTAAGAGAACCAGGCGGGGTAAGAATTGAGTTTGCAACCTTGACGCCTGGATTTACACTGGATGAATCCATCCAAGATTTGGGAAGTGGCTTTGCCCTCCCACCGAGATATGAAGAAAGACGTCAAGAACTTCTGCGTTACTATCACAAGCAAGGCGTTCATTTTGAGAAAAAGAAAGAACAAGATCATGAAAATTAAAGTTCAACATCTTAACGGTCGTCAAGAAAGTAAAGAATTTGCCAGTGCAGAAGAATTTATTTTACTCCAAAATCGTGAAATTCCAGTCTTAGAGGATTCAGCCAAGGTACTGGAACTTGAGATTGAGGGGAAATCACGTGAATTTCAAGGCAATGTAGCTACACTTTATTTTGAATTAAACAAGTAATCTTAATGGTAAAGGTAAAGGAGAGAAAAAATGACAAGTGGACGTCTATCCGCATTTACAGATGGTATTGTTGCAATTTTAATCACCGTGATGGTATTAAACTTGAGCATTCCGAAAGGGCCAAATTGGTCGGATTTATTTGATATGGGTTTTATTTTCTTGACCTATTTTGCAAGTTTTTATATTTTAGCTATTTATTGGAACAATCACCACCATCTTTTTCATTTGGCAGAGCAAGTTTCGGGAAGAATATTGTGGTGGAACGTCGTGCTCTTATTTTTCATGAGTTTCATCCCTTTCACAACAAATTGGTTGTCTGAGTTTTCAGGATCAAAAACACCGGAGATTGTTTATGCGGTAAATAACTTATTTATTGATATTATTTTCAATATCTTGAGCTATGAGATTTTTAGATCAAGAAACTATAGATTGAAAGAAATGCGTTGGGTTTGGAAAGGAGCCTTTTCAATCTTGATTCTGTTGGTTGGTATTGTGCTAACGATATTACTTCCAGTAGCTCAGATAGCACTCATCGCGACAATTTTAAGTATGATTCCTTGGATTGTTCCAGATAAACAAATTGAAAACTATGTTAATAAGAACTAAAAGTTATAAAAAAATGAATATAAAAAATAGAAATGCTGCAATACCAGCATTTCTATTTTTTTAGTTTTCGCAAATCATCAAAAACTCTTTCTCATTATTATCTCTATTAAGACTTGCTGCTGCAAGTTTAAAACCTCCTTTTTGATAGAAGCAAAGAGTATTTTCGTTTTTCTGATAGACGTTTAAAGAAAGCAATTGACTTGAAGTTTTGACAGGCTGTAAGAGTGCTTTGTCGATGATTTTAGACTGCTTACTATTGATCAAAAAATCCTGAAATATATTGGTCAATCAGATTGATAAACAAGTTGAAGCTTGCTTCATACAGTATTCGCGTTTGATGAAATACCTGTCAGTCATCAATTACGATAAAACTCAGGCAATATAAACTGGTCATTATTTTCAAACTGTAAAGCCAATCTTAGCATCAGTATCTCGGAGTTTTTCTTGCCCCAGACTTGGACACCTTGCGGCAGATGTGTGGCTGTTTCCAGGTAAATTGGAAGGGATAGGGCGGGCTGTCCTGTGAGATTACTGATGAAGTTGTAAGGTGTGAAAGCCAAGGAGTTTTCAAATGCTTGCTCTATGGTTGCGATTTGTTCAGAGAAGTCGTACAATTCCATGTGTTTCATTTTTTCCGTAATGTTAGGATGGATGAGCTCTTCGCCAATTTTGGGCGCTGTTTTTGCTGTTGTCGGTGTTAAGAAGAAATCAAAATTTTTAAAAATTTCTTCATCAAACGTTGCACAAGCGCTATCCCACTGATTTAAAGCTTGAATATAAGAAGCAGCATCTGCATTGCGACCGGCTTCTAACAAAGCATAAGTCAGTGGTTCTACATCGCCGTTGTTTATCTTTCTGTCATTAGCGATTTCCCATGGTTTGAGCATGGCATATGTTTCAGCAGCATTCATCTGATAGTAAGTTTGAATCAAAGGACGGGCATTGAGTGGAAAAGCAATCTCTATCAGTTGGTGTCCTTGTTTTTTTAGAAAGTCGACAGCTTTTTGAAGTGCAGCCTTAGAGGTCTCCGAAATTGATATTCCTGAGACAGGAGAGTCAAAGGAATAAGCAATATTTAAAGGCCTTTCGGGTTCAGTAAGATGATGTAATGCTTCCTTATCCAGTAACTCAGTTTGATAAGGGTCGGCTTCTTGCACACGTTGCATTTCTGCTAAAAAGCTGGCTGTATCACGCACAGAAACAGTCAAAGCACCTGTGGTTGCAGCCCCCTGCCAACCTCGATAATTCCCTGGACCTTGGGGCATAAGTCCTCGTGTCATTTTCAAACCAATAAGTCCTGAAAAAGAAGCAGGGATACGGATGGACCCACCGCCATCAGATGCGCCAGCCATGGGAAAGATGCCAGAAGCTACAGCGGAAGCTGCACCGCCAGAGGAGCCACCAGAGTAATAAGCTGTATTCCAAACATTACGGGTGTCCCCATATAAAGCTGAATCCGTAATATTTTTAAAGCCAAATTCAGGAGAATTTGTTTGTCCAAAGGGAGTTAAGCCAGCGTCAAGAGCAGCTTTGACGAAGTTGTCGTCTGAGTGGGCCATACTGTCTTCAAAAAGTTTGGAACTCGAAGTTGACGGAAGTCCTGCATGATCTTGACCTAGCATCTTTAGTGGAAAAGGAATGCCTGCGAAATAGCCGTCTTCTGTTTTTGATAAATCAGTTTGAGCCTGATTCAAGTCGTAAGCAACGACGGCATTGTATTTCGGATTGATTTCTTCAATCTTTTTTTTGAGTACTTTGAAGTAATTCAGCAGCACTGATTTGCCCAGTACGTATTTTTTCTGCCCAATATGTAGCGTCTTTAATCTTTCTCATCTTTCATATCTTCCTCTCTAGGAGTAAAATCGCCACCGAGGTATTTTTCAGAAAGTTTTTTCATTGTGCCATTCTCTTGAAGTTTTACCAAGGCTTTGTCGACTTTCTGTTGAAGGTCTCTGCCTTCTTTTTCCTTACCAAAAATGAAATAGCTAAATCCCGTATGTTTATCTGTCTCACCTAAATCAATCGGCTCGACTTTTAAATCATAAGCGTGTTGCTGGATAATTTGTGTGAGTGAAATTTGGTCGTAAATCACAAAATCACTCTTGCCTGAGTCAACATCAGCAACATAAGAAGTTAACGGATAGCTGGCATCCATATATTTTAAGTTTATTGCTTTTTCTGGATTTTCCTTGTTCCAGTTTTCAAGCATCGTTGTGACTTGTACACCAGACAAGACTTCCGTTGTTTTACCAGCTAAATCACTCAATGATTTGACGTGCAAGTCAGGTTTAACTGCTACCGATGTTGCGGACTTGGATAAGGGAAGCGAATAACTGTATTTCTCTGCACGTTCAGGTGTCCAAGAAAGAGCATTTGCGGCCATTTGAAAACGGTCATTGTCAATTCCAGAAAGTACGGAATTAAAATCAATCACTTGAAACTTCAATTTGTACTCAGGGAGTTCTTTGAAAACAGCACGTGCAAGCTCAATATCGTAACCTGTCAATTTATTGCCTTCCATATAGGTATTGGGCTTTGAGTTCGCATTCGTCGCCACGATAATTTCTTTTGGCTCAGGCTTAACGTTTTCTTTTTTGCTGCAAGCGGTCAAAACCCCAAAAGAAGTGAGAGAAAATAAGGCTAGACCTAAAACTAATTTTTTATTCATTTTTTATATTAATGGATTTCTACAAATCCTTCCTTTCTGTCTATTTTTATTTTAACAAAATTTAGAAATTCATTAGCTTTTTATGTTTAGGAATTTAAAGTATGGCCAAGTAAGTAATGAACGAGAAAAGAATAATAATCTGCTGAAACCTGCATTTAAATCACAAGCAACACAAATTTATCTGAAAAGTGTATCGCTAGACAATGGACAATAAATAAAAAACCAATTTTATTTCGGTCAGTGACGAGGAGTAACATGGTATAATAACAATGAATACTTTAATAAATATATTAAAAATAAAATATAGAAACTATGGAAATAAAAATGGCTATTTCTTATCGTAAAATATTATCAAGTACAAAAGTAAGACCTTATCTCTTTCAAGCACATTTTGGCCTAGAAAGAGAAGGGCATCGTATAGATTCAACGGGAGAGCTGAGTACCTTGTCTCATCCTAAGTGTTTAGGAGCACGCAGCTTTCATCCCTATATTCAAACTGATTTTTCAGAAACACAGATTGAAGCTATTACTCCAGTTTTTGGTCATCCAAAGCAAGCCTTACAATTCATGGAAGCCCTTCATGATGTCATCATCCGTTCTCTTGAAGAGGAGGAGCTACTTTGGGTGCAATCTATGCCTCCCGCACTTCCAAAAAATGAAGATGACATCAGATTGGCTGAGCTTGAAAAAGAAAAGGATGTGGCTTATCGTCAGGGCCTAGCCTCAAAGTATGGTAAACGTAAACAGATGGTATCTGGTATCCATTATAATTTTGAATTTGCGGATGTCCTGCTTCAAGCGATGTGGGAGCAGCAGGGAAGCGGAGACTTTCAAGAGTTCAAGACGGAAGTATATATGAAACTCGCTCGACAATATTTGCGTTACATGTGGATTATTACTTATTGTCTGGGTGCTTCTCCACGCGCAGATTTTGGATTTTTCACCGATGAGGCAGAAGTGCCTCATCAGCCTGTGCGGTCTATCAGAAACTCAAAGTTTGGTTATCGCAATGCTCAGGAGATTTTTGTCAGCTATCAGAGCTTGGAGAAGTACTATAATGACCTGTCGACTTACGTTGAGTCAGGTTCATTGTCAGAGATGAAAGAGTTTTATTCTGCTGTACGTTTACGTGGTGGAACACGTGCAGAAGAGCTTATGGAAAGTGGAATTCAATATGTAGAGTTTCGGAACTTTGACCTGAATCCATTTGCCCGTATAGCAATGGATGAGGATACAAGCCGTTTTATTCATCTCTTTGTTCTTTATCTTATTTATATGGACGAGGAAGATTGTACAGATGTAAGTCAGAGACGGGGTTATGAAATAAATGATACCGTTGCCTTGGAACATCCCTTAGAAAAGACAGGCTATTATGAAGAAGGACAACAGTTTTTCTCACAAATGCGTCATTTTGCACAAGCACTCAATCTTTCACAAGAAGATCAGATTATTATCGACAAATTCGCTCAGATGTTGGAAAAGCCAGAAATGACAATAGCAGGTCAAATGGAGTTGGCTTATCAAGAAAACGCAAATTTTGCCTTAGAATTAGCAAGGGATTATCGCAAGAAGACCTATCAACATCCCTTTCAGCTGGCAGGGTTCACTGACTTAGAGCTCTCTACTCAAAACTTATTGTTTGATGCGATTCAGAAAGGACTAAAAGTAGAAGTCTTAGACGCTCAAGATCAGATGGTTTCTCTCACATACAAGTCACATACAGAGATTGTTGAAAAAGGAAATATGACTTCCAAGGACTCTATGGTAGCCTATGCCATCATGGAAAATAAGGTGGTAACGAAAAAGTTACTGGATCGTGCACATCTGAAAACGCCTAAAGGACATGAGTTTAGGGAACATTCAACGGCCTTGGCAGCTTATCCGCTTTTTAAAGACAAGGCTATCGTCATTAAGCCAAAATCAACAAACTATGGCTTGGGCATTTCTATATTTAAGCAACCAGCAACGGAAGCACAATTTAGAAAAGCGCTAGATATTGCTTTTCATGAAGATAAGGAAGTTATTGTTGAAACATTTGTGACTGGAACGGAATATCGTTTCTTTGTGCTTGACGGTAAAACAAGAGCTGTTCTTCGACGAGATGCAGCACATGTTATCGGTGATGGCTTATCGACTATTGCGCAACTGGTAGAATCAAAAAATGAAAATCCTTTACGAGGAATTGATCATCGCTACCCTCTGGAAAAAATACAAATCACTGAAACAGAAAAACTAATGCTTGAGGTGCAAGGCTATACAGAGCAAAGTATACCTGAAAAAGGAGTGAGAGTAAATCTTCGAGAAAATTCAAATATCTCTACTGGTGGTGATTCAATTGATATGACTGATGAAATGCCCGAAGCTTACAAAACGATTGCTGAACAAGCTGCCCGAGTATTGCAAGTGAATATTACAGGAATCGATATTTTAATTGAGTCGCTCACAGATGAGTCTGCATCTGATTACAGCATCATTGAGGCGAACTTTAACCCAGCAATGTTGTTTCATTTATACCCGCTTAAGGGGAAAGGGAGGCGCGTTACAATGGATGTTTTAAGTTATTTATTCCCAGAAGTATTTTCCTCATAAGTAAAAGTCTGACATTTTAGCCAAAACACCAGAATGACAAATGCGATACTTTTTTATTTTGTTGTATAATATGATAGAATAGATGAGTATTAGTAAATGAAATAAGTTAAAAAGACGGCTTCAATTTTTTGAATCTGTCTTTTTATCGGATGATTGGGGGTGTAACTTTATGAAAAACAAAAAATGGATGATCAATCTAGCGATTTCCAACCTACTGCTGGTCTTCTTAGGAGTGGGCCTTGTTATTCCTGTTTTACCACCATTAAAAGAGCAAATGCATTTTTCAGGAACAACCATGGGGATGATGATTTCGATTTTTGCAATTGCTCAATTGATTGCATCACCTGCTGCAGGTTACTTATCAGACAAGGTTGGACGGAAAAAGTTGATTGCCTTGGGGATGATTATCTTTTCCTTTTCGGAGCTTTTATTTGGCTTAGCACAAGTCAAAGCCGTATTCTATATTTCACGCGCATTAGGCGGTATTGCAGCTGCCTTACTTATGCCTTCCGTGACAGCCTATGTTGCAGATTTGACAACAGTAGCTGAGCGTGCCAAGGCGATGGGGAAAGTTTCAGCAGCAATTAGCGGTGGATTTATTATTGGTCCTGGTGTAGGTGGATTTATAGCAAAATTCGGGATACGGGTACCTTTTTATGTGGCCGCCTTATTAGCATTTGTGGGCTTTATCTTAAGTATGACTGTGCTTAAAGAGTCTGAGAAAACGATGGATATTAACCCCGAAGCAACTCAATCTTCGTTTCTGGATATTCTTAAAAATCCAATGTTTACATCGCTTTTCGTTGTTATTTTAATTTCCTCATTTGGATTACAAGCTTTCGAGTCGATTTATAGCATCATGGCAACGATTAATTTCGGTTTCACAATGAGTGAAATTGCTTTGATAATCACTGTCAGTGGTATTCTTGCTCTTTTCTTCCAACTTTTCCTCTTTGATTGGATTGTCGAAAAGATTGGTGAAATGCATCTGATTCATTTGACTTTCTTTGCAAGTGCTCTCTTTATTGCTATTATCGCCTTTACAGGAAATAGGATAACTGTTGCCTTATCAACTTTTGTTGTTTTCCTTGCCTTTGATTTGTTCAGACCTGCAGTAACAACTTATCTTTCAAAGCATGCAGGGGATCAGCAAGGAGCAATCAATGGTTTGAATTCAACCTTTACAAGCTTTGGCAATATTTTAGGGCCGCTGGCGGCAGGGATGATGTTTGACATTAATCACTTTTTCCCTTACTATATTTCAGCGATTATTTTACTCGGAACCGGAATACTATCAATGCTTATGACCCGTAAGAGAAAGCAAGCAGATTTTTAAAAAAGCATTGAGTCATAAACTGCAAAAGACGAGAATAAAGCATAAAAAAAGGAACCGCTTAAACATTAGCGATTCCTTTTTTTATAATTACCATGTAAAGTAATGAACGAGCTTAAAGATACCAAGGACAAGTATAACTATACCGAGGAGCGTCCAAAGTGCTATTGCACCCCATAGTGGCGTAAGCAAAAGCATGAAACCTGCAACTACACTTAAAACCCCAGAGAGAATAGTCCACGGTTTAGAGGGTGAATAAGGCACATAACTAAAAGATACAAAGCCTTCTGTTATCCAAGTAAAGCCCACTAAAATTCCGATAATAATAAATAAAGTGGCTGTAGCAGCTGCTAGATTAATCAATGAAAACAGTCCTGCAATCACGTAAATTGTTCCTAAAAGAAAATGTCCAAATCTAGACCAAAAATTTTCATTCATCAGTGAGAAAATAGAAACAAGATAAAAAATCCCGATTAAAATAAAAGAAATTCCAATCAAAACAGTTCCTACCTGCGCTGTACGCCCTGGCCAGAAGAGAATAAGCAAGCCAATAAGTGTTGAAATTAAGCCGTTTATTCCGACATTTTTACGTAGCCTTTTTGAAAAATTTTCAGAAAACATTTTAATACCCCTTTCTTTTCTGATAACTTAATTATAACTTATTTTGTTTAAAGAGTGGGAAATTGATGCAATTGTTTTATTATTGACATTCTCAGAGAGGAGAATTATACTTAAAGTAAGTCAAGCGTTTAAGGAGAAAAAATGCAAATATCAAGCCGCTTTACCATTGCTCTTCATATTTTTGCTTGTATCCATACATATGAAGGAGAGCGCAAGATAACCAGCGATTTTCTGGCAAGCAGTATCAATGTCAATCCAGTCATCATCAGAAAAGTACTTCAACAATTAAAAGCCAAAGAACTGGTAACAGTGGTTCGAGGAAGTGGAGGGACAAGAATTGCAAAGCCGATCGAAGAAATAAGTTTATTTGATGTTTATGAAGCAGTTGAGGCTGTGAGTCAAAAAGGTCTTTTTCATTTTCATGAACATCCTAACTTAGATTGTTCTGTGGGGAAAAATATTCATCAGGTTCTTGATGTTAAACTCGACATGATTCAAAACGCCATGGAAGAACAAATGAAAACGATAGGTCTGCAGGAAGTTCTTAGGGATATTGAGCATTGTATAGCGATAAATCCTTAAAAAAACTGAATAATTGACTTTTTCTGTAGGCTTATATAAAATTAACTTGTAACAAAAGGAATTACAACGAAAATGATAGTGGAGGTTAATTTATGAAATTAGCAGTAGTTGCAGCAAATGGCAAAGTTGGCCGTCTAATTGTACAAGAGGCAACAGATAGAGGAATAGATGTCACAGCTATTGTCAGGAGCGAGAACAAAACAGCAGCTCAGTCAGTACTGGAAAAAGACTTATTTGATTTGACTAAAGAAGATGTCAAAGATTTTGATGTTATTATTGATGCTTTTGGTATTTGGGCTGAAGACAGTCTTGAACAGCATACAGCTTCGGTTCAGCATCTTGCAGATTTAGTGGAAAATACAGACAAACGATTGCTGGTTGTCGGTGGTGCAGGAAGTTTGTATCTTAATCCAGAACATAGCCTTCAACTTTATCAGTCAGAGAACTTTCCAGAAGCTTTTAAACCTTTGACTGCCGCTATGGCTGAATCTTTGGCGGCACTAAGAAAACGAGATAATGTTAAGTGGACTTACGTGAGTCCAGCAATTGACTTCCGACCAGAGGGAGAAAAGACAGGGGACTATGTTGTTGCTGGTGAAGAACTCACATTGAATGCCAAGGACGAAAGTATTATCAGTTATGCGGACTACGCTAAAGCGATGATTAATATTGCTCTTGAGGAAAATTATGTTGGACAACGCATCAGTGTTTTTCAAAAATAAAAAGGGGTTTTCTTGAAAAATCCTTTTTATTTTTACATAGAAAATAGCGAACAAAATGTTTGACCTTTACTGACCAAAGGGGTATAATTAAGAGGTAGTAAGAAAAATGAGAAAATTACTATATTAATATGAAATGAATCGAGGTGCATTATGGACATCGAAAAAATGACAACAAGTATGCAAAAATCACTTTATGAAGCGCAACAAATTGCGCAAACTCGCCATCATCAAGTGATCGAAATTCCACATTTATGGCGAATCTTTGTAGAACCCAATAGTTTTGCTTATAATTTTTACAAAGATCTAGGCATCAATATTGATGAATTTACAAAAATTATTGAAAATGAAATAGATAAAATTTCTTCTGTTGAAGGAAGTAACATTACTTATGGTCAAAACATAAGCTCAGATCTTTTTAGCCTTTTTAGTGCAGCAGATAAGATTGCTAAGGAAATGGGAGACGAGTACCTTTCAACGGAGATTGTACTGCTAGCACTTTTTGACTTAAAGAAAAATCCTTTAACAAAATATTTAGTCAGCCATGGACTTAATAAGGAAAAAACAAAATTAGCAATTGAAAACTTACGTGGAGGTGATAAAGTGACAAATCAAAACGCAGAAGATACATACAAAGCACTTGAAAAATATGGCGTTGATCTTGTTGCTCAGGTAAAAGCAGGCAAACAAGACCCCGTCATCGGACGTGACGAAGAAATTCGTGATATTATTCGTGTCTTGTCACGCAAGACAAAAAACAATCCCGTACTTATCGGTGAGCCTGGTGTTGGTAAAACAGCTATCGTTGAAGGACTTGCTCAACGTATCGTACGAAAAGACGTTCCAGAAAATCTAAAAGATAAAACGGTCTTTTCACTTGATATGGGTGCGCTTATTGCCGGTGCCAAATACCGTGGTGAGTTTGAAGAACGTCTGAAAGCTGTACTGAATGAAGTTAAAAAATCAGACGGTCAGATTATCCTCTTTATTGACGAGTTGCACACCATTGTAGGAGCAGGTAAAACGGAAGGTTCAATGGATGCTGGTAACCTTTTGAAGCCAATGCTTGCTCGGGGAGAACTCCATCTTATCGGTGCTACAACTTTGGATGAATACCGGAAATATATGGAAACTGACAAGGCTTTGGAACGCCGTTTCCAAAAAGTCTTGGTTACAGAGCCAACAGTTGAAGATACAATTTCTATCCTTCGTGGTTTGAAAGAACGTTTTGAAATTCACCACGGTGTAACCATTCATGATAATGCCTTAGTTGCCGCAGCAACGCTTTCAAACCGCTATATTACAGACCGTTTTCTTCCTGATAAAGCGATTGACTTGGTGGATGAAGCCAGCGCAACTATTCGTGTCGAAATGAACTCTTTACCTACAGAGCTCGACCAAGCCAATCGTCGTCTCATGCAATTGGAAATCGAAGAAGCAGCGCTTAAAAAAGAAAATGATGATGCTTCTAAGAAACGTTTGAATATTATCCGTGAAGAGATTGCTGAATTACGTGAAGAAAACAACCAGCTTAAGGCACAATGGGAAGCTGAAAAGAAGGAAATCGGTAATATTTCTGAAAAAAGAAATGAACTGGAACGTGCCCGTCATGAACTTGAAGAAGCACAAAACGATGGCGATTTTGAAAAAGCGGCTGCATTGCGCTATGGTAAAATTCCTGAAATCGAAAAATCACTGAAAGACCTTGAAAGTAAAGCAAAATCAGATGATCTCAGTCTGGTACAAGAATCTGTTACTGAAGAGCAAATTGCTGAAGTGGTTGGTCGTATGACAGGGATTCCTGTAACGAAACTAGTGGCAGGGGAACGTGAAAAGCTGCTTCATCTGCCAGACACCTTGCACCAACGTGTTGTTGGGCAAGATGAAGCGGTAGAAGCTGTGTCCGATGCGATTATTCGTGCGCGTGCAGGAATCCAGGATCCTAACCGTCCTCTAGGTTCATTCCTCTTTTTAGGTCCAACTGGTGTTGGTAAAACAGAACTGGCTAAAGCTTTAGCTGAAAATCTATTCGACTCCGAAGAACATATGGTTCGGATTGATATGAGTGAGTATATGGAAAAGCATAGCGTTTCACGCCTTGTTGGAGCTCCTCCGGGATATGTCGGTCATGATGAAGGGGGACAATTGACTGAAGCTGTTCGCCGCAATCCTTATACGATTATCCTGCTTGATGAAATTGAGAAGGCGCATCCAGATGTTTTCAATATTCTTTTGCAAGTTCTGGATGATGGTCGTTTGACTGATTCGAAAGGTGTCTTGGTTGACTTTAAGAACACTGTCTTGATTATGACATCAAATGTTGGTTCACAATATTTGCTTGATAATGTTGGTGATAAAGGCGAAATCTCTGAAGAAACAACTGAAGAAGTGATGAAGCAGTTGCGTATGCACTTCAAACCAGAATTTCTCAACCGTATTGATGACACTATTCTCTTTAAACCACTGTCATTGGATAACATCAAAAATATTATTGTGAAGATGACCAGCCAATTGACACAACGTCTTGAAGACATGTCCGTCGAACTTGAACTTAGCGAAGAAGTGAAAACATGGATTGCTGAAAATGCTTATGAACCTGCCTATGGTGCACGTCCATTAAAACGTTATCTGACGAAGGTTATCGAAAATCCTCTTGCTAAATTAATCATTGCAGGCAAGATTCCACCTAAAACTAAAGTTTTAGTTAAACTTATTGACAATAAAGTAGACTTTGATATCTTGCCTATCTCAGAATAATCAATAATTAAAATAAAGGAAGAAGTCCGAGCATTTCGGGCTTTTTTCATGCAGCAAAAAGTATTCCCTATAGTATAAAAACTTTTTTGAACGACTTCCCTGACGTTGTGTTCCCTGAGAAAACTTGTCAAAGCAATAGCTTATTCCCTAAATTTCCAGATAATTCTTGACAATTTATAGTCTTTAGAGGTAAAATGTAGTCAATATAGGATACGAGAAGGAGTCTATCATGGAAAAAACATTCTTTATTATTAAGCCCGACGGCGTTCGACGTGGCTTGGTGGGTGAAGTCTTGAAACGTATTGAACAACGCGGTTTACAGCTGGATAGATTAGAGCTACGCACCGCTCCAGATGAGTCTCTGATAGACAAACACTATGAGGCCTTGGTGGATAAAGATTTTTATCCCAATCTTCGTAATTACATGACTTCTGGTCCTCTTGTTGTTGGCGTAATATCTGGTGTAGAAGCTATATCTTGTTGGCGTGCAATGATGGGCGCGACTAACCCCGCACAAGCTCAACCTGGGACTATTCGTGGAAACTTTGCGCAATCACCTGAAAAAGGCAAAGCGATTGAAAACATTGTTCATGGATCAGACTCCCCTGAATCTGCTGAGCGGGAAATTGCACTCTGGTTTTCATAAAGAAAAAGTAAATTTCGAGAGCAAGGACTTTCTGACTAGGTTTGAGCTATACGGCTGTAATAACCAGAAGAAGGTCTTTTTGTGTTCACTTTTTATCAAGGGAGAAAAGGAAAATATGAAAGAATTTTGGAAACTTCATCCGGCGATAAGGATTCGTCTGCTGATGAATTTTTTAGGGACCCTCTGCTTTAGCACAGTGGGGGGCTCAATGACTATTTATTACAATAAGTATATGGGGGCAGGAGTTACAGGTTTACTCCTTATCATAAGTTCCATTGTAGTTTTTTTAGTGGGACTTTATGCTGGACATTTGACGGATATGAAAGGAAGACGTCCAGTGATGTTATTCGCGACAGCACTTACAGCAGTAGGAGCAGCCCTAGCTACTTTTTCTAACTCTAGTTTTTATTTTAATCCCTGGCTCACCTTTCTTGGATTTTTAATTGAGAATTTTGGCTTTGGTTTTTTTAACACAGCAAGCCAAGCTATGATTGTTGACTTAACGACCAGTGAAAATCGAAGAACAGTTTATAGTATCCAATACTGGGTGATTAATTTTGCAATCATGATAGGTTCTGGTCTTTCTGCATGGTTCTTTAGAGACTATCTGGTTTGGCTTTTACTCGCTATCACTGTTGAAGAAATTTTGAGCTTTATCGTAATCTTTTTTTGGATTGAGGAATCTTTTGATTCGCAACAACAAAGTAAGACGAAAACACCCAATATTATTCAAGCATATTTTTTTGTAGCAAAAGACCATATTTTTATGTACTACCTTTTTGCTTCGGTCTTTATTTCGATGATATTTAATCAAGTTGATTATTACTTACCCGTACATCTTA
Organism: Lactococcus sp. UBA7128; assembly: GCF_002492185.1. Classification (NCBI taxonomy): domain Bacteria; kingdom Bacillati; phylum Bacillota; class Bacilli; order Lactobacillales; family Streptococcaceae; genus Lactococcus; species Lactococcus sp. UBA7128. The sequence continues at coordinate 15,003 of NZ_DKXK01000060.1, read as the reverse complement.
GCGATAGTTTTTTGTCCACAAGAATTTTTGGAGTAGAAATTTATGGCCAAAGAATGTTGACCATGTTTCTTTTGATTAATACATTGATCATCATTCTTTTCATGGGGAGGATAAATCATTTAACGAGAAACTGGTCACGCCGTACAGGTATAGGATTAGGTATTCTTATACAGGGACTGGGATTTATTATTGCCTTTTTGGGAGATAACCTGATCTGGGAAGTTGTTGCCGCAGTAGTGGTAACTCTAGGTGAAATGATTCTTATACCATTTTCTCAGTCTTTAAGGGCAGATCTTATGGAAGGAGAGCATGTCGGAACATATACAGGAGCATTTTCTGTGACTCAACCTGTAGCCGCGGTTCTTTCAGGCCTGCTGGTATCTCTGTCAGCAATTTATGGAAATATAGGGATGTCTCTTTTTATGATTGTCATAACACTGTTGGGGATTCTTCCTGCATTACGCGCTATCCGCATGCATGAAGCGCTATAGTTATCTCAAATTAAAAATAAAAAAATGGAATCGCTCCTTAACCGTGCGGTTCCATTTTTATAGTTTTTGTGTAGGTTAGACTCCTTAGTGAGTAACCAAGCTTCCCTCACTTGTTCTTAAAATCAGACAGTTTCTGATGAAGAAGGGTGAGTTTTCTGTTGCCTCTATAAAGTTCAACTACAGTCCAAATTAATAAACTTAGAACTAAAATAATCAGGAGGATGGCTGTAGTGTCTGCAAGATAAGCTAGATTTTTAGGAAAGAGACTTTCAATTTGATCGGGTAAACCGATAAGGTTGAGGTAGGTCAGTGCAAGAACAGAAAGCCAACCAAAAAGCTGGACAATCCAATTGTTTTTAAACTTGCCCATCTCATTTTTACTGTTTGTCAACATCAAAAGAGGAATGATTGAAAAAGGGAGAGCAAAAGCCAGAAAGACTTGAGAGTCATTCATCAAGTTATTAATAGCTTCATGCTGCTCCTTTAAACTATAGCCTCGTGTCATTGTGACACAGATGAGAACAGGGATGACTGAAAGAAGTCGTGTAACGAGTCGGCGCGCCCACATCGGCATTCGCATATGAATGAAGCCTTCCATTATGATCTGTCCCGTCAATGTCCCTGTAATGGTCGAATTTTGGCCAGAAGCCAAGAGTGCCACGGCAAATAGAGTGGAGAGTGCACCTGTTTTAGCTACGTCAGCAAGTACACCATTGCTTAAAAGAGAGGGGGTGGAAAGCGCATCATAAAGCCCAAAAAACGATGGATCATCAATGACACCTGTTTTAAAAACAGCTACCCCCATAATCAGCAGGAGTGCATTAACGACAAAGGCCATGGTAAGTTGGATATTAGAATCCCAAGTAGAGAATCTTACAGCTCTGGCGATATCCTTTTCATCACTGTGATTGATTTTTCGACTTTGTGAAATAGAAGAATGAAGATAAAGATTATGGGGCATCACAGTTGCTCCGATAATACCCAGTGCCCCTGTTAAAGGCGTCATTCCAGCGACTGAAGGCGAAGTTGCAAAGGTCTGTGTGCTGGGGATGAATCCTTCCACGAGTGCCTTCCAGTCAGGGTTAGAGAGGGCAACCTGATAAGTAAAGATAAATAAAATAACGAGAATAAGACAGACCACAAGAGCTTCGATTTTTCTAAAGCCGACTTTTGTCAAAAGCAACAAAAGAAAAACATCAAATACTGTGATGAATACTGCCAGTATCAGCGGAATGTCAAAAAGTAAGTAAAGAGCAATAGCGGCTCCAATAACTTCCGCAATATCAGTTGCCATAATCGCTAGCTCTGTCAGAACCCATAGAATGATTCCTAGGACTTTACTGGTACGTGCACGAATAGCTTGTGCAAGATCCATCTGACTAACAATTCCAAGCTTGGCTGACATATACTGAAGAAGCATAGCAATCAAGCTTGACATTAGAATAACCGAGATTAACAAATATTGGAAGTTTTGTCCCCCTGTAATCGAAGTGGACCAGTTCCCCGGATCCATATAACCCACGGCGACTAAAGCTCCCGGACCGGAATAAGCAAGGAGTGTCCTGAAAAATTTACCATCTTTAGGTACCTTTACCGTTCCGTTAATCTCTTGAAGTGACTTGCCATTTGTATGATAAATCAACTTATGAGGCTGATTTTTAAGATTGTTCATATTTTCCTTTCTAAGCTGAGAGAAGCTCAGCCTTATTTTTTATATAGGAGTGAAAACAGGGGGATTTCTAGAGGGACTCATTTTTTAAAGAAGAAGCTACACGTCCTGTTCTTTGCATTAATAGTATATTTTCTTGTAAAAATTGCGGAATCACAGATATTTGACCGCTGTCTTCTTTTAAGATAATTGAACCGTCTTGGAGACGTTCAAGGATACGAATAAAATGCGGAATCTTTATCTTAAGTTTGTGAAAGAAAGCTTTAGCATCTGAGTCTAATGTGGTGATGTAGTAACTCTTGTCTTCCTCAGCGTGAGATAAGGGAATTTCCACTTCATCCTTTTTCCAAAAAAGCTCGGAAGGAATAGTTGAGCCGTGAGGGTCCGTTATCGGGTAATCCAGCAGAGCATAGAGATATTCCACAAGCTTAGGAGAAGAAGCATGTTCTAGATTTTCTGCTTCTTCATGAACCTCCTCAGTAGAGTAGCCCAAGCGTTCAACTAAAAAGGTTTCCCAGACTCGATGACTTTTAATAATGAAACGAGCCTGAGCATGGCCTTGTTCGGACAAATTAACCCCATGATAAGGCTCATAAAGTACAAGTCCCTTTTTAGATAATCTTTTAATCATCTCCGTTGCACTAGGAGCTGCAACGGACAATTTTTTTGCAATTAACTGAATGCTTACGACAGGCTCCTCGCTTGAACCTTCTAATGTATAAATGGCTTTTAGATAATCCTGTTCATTTTTTGTTAATTTTAACACCTAGTTTCTCCTCACGTATGTCATAACAAAAACATTATAGCACTCCTTATTTATTTTTCAATAATATAAGGTCAGCCTAATCAGAAGGTTTATCAGCTATTAAAGCTAAGAAGGAAGGGGGACCTCCTTCCTCACATCCCATATCCACTCTTTTTTACGATATCGTTTGGAAATTGGTAAGAAAAAGATTACAATGTCATTATATAATATGTATATTGTATTACTTTATGTACACGAAATACTTGACGAGGAAAAAGCCATGCTCTATAATCAGACAGCACAGCACAGCACAGCACAGCACAGCACAGCACAGCACATAAACACGCGGTAAATTTCCGTTCTTTTCTGCATGCTCCCAAGCGCTCTGGATGAAGGGCGCTTTTTCAGTTCTGTTATTTTTCCCCTAAGTGGGGTAAAGCGAGTTGGTAAAATTCAAACCAACATAAATTAAAAAGGGAGATAAAAATGAAAAAAATAGTACATAAGTCAAATACCGCAACTGTATTTTTGCTAAGCACAATATTGCTTGGGCAAGTGAGCACCGTTAGTGCTGACATCAAGATTCCAGACGTATCAGTATCCCAAAAACTAAGTACTAACCAGTGGCTGACTACCTTAAATTTAAATAATGCTTCAATTCGGAGTGTTGATGATGCGCATGGTGGCACTTATGAAATTGCTCCTGATGGTATGAGTGGTGGATTCTCTAATACTAATACCCGATTGATTTTACAAGATATAAATCCTAATCCAGGCCGTCAACACTTATACGCCTGGGAAAGTAGCACTGGGACAATCCCGCAAAGGTCAGGGTCTTTTTTTAGGTTTACAGTTAATCAAAACGCAACTTTGACTGCAATTCATAAAAATAATCCAACTTATCGTGTTGGAGGCAGTACGCGAATAGAAGTTGGTCAGGCCTGGACTCCTAGTGATTTGAATATTACAGGTGTTGACGCAAATGGAAATCCGCTCACTCAAGCAGATTTTGAAGTTGATACTAGTCAGGTTGATGTAAATGTTGCTGGTAATTATCGTATTAACGTTACTATTAATAGTGGAGCTTATATGCGATTCATTTGGGCTTTTAATTTCACTGTGGTTCCAATGGGTCCAGGCAATGAATTACCTGATGTTCATACCGTTCGTTTTGACACGGGTGGTACCTCAGTCATTCCTGAACGATATGTTGGCAACAACTCAACAGTGAGTCGTCCTGATGATCCAGTGCTTGAACATTCTGATTTTGTTGATTGGTACACAGATGAGACATTTACGCAGCCCTTTGATTTTAACACGCTGATTACTTCTGATTTAACGCTATATGCGAGATTCAGACTGACTCCAGATAATATTTTACCTACGATGTATACGGTCAACTTTGATGGTAGAGGTGGATCAATAATTGGTAATCAACTCGTTGCAGCAGGTAGTACCTTAACACGACCAGAAGATCCTACTCGAGACAATCATCAGTTTGCAGGTTGGTACACGGATGAACATTTAACAGAAGAATTTGATTTCAATACGCCAGTAACTTCTCACATGACCCTATTTGCACGGTGGACAGCAAATGCTGATAACGTCTTGCCAACCATGCATACAGTGAATTTTGATAGTAGGGGTGGTTCAGTTATTGGCAGTCGATTTGTAGCCGATGGAAAAACAGTATCACAGCCAGAAAATCCAATACGGGCAAACTATCAGTTTGCGGGCTGGTATACGGATGAAAATTTGAACGAAGCTTTTGATTTTAGTACTCCAATAATGGAGAATACTACACTTTATGCACGCTGGATAAGGGATACAGATGATAAAAACGATGGTAGTGTAGACATTGTTGGACCAGATGCAGGGCAGAATATTAGTGCAGATGAAGAAACAGCAGAAGATATGACAGCACCGAGTCGGCAAGAACATTTGCCAAAAACTGGAGATAGTGAGAATATTTTTTCTGTTATTGGTCTTGGAAGTGTAGCCCTAGCAATTTTCCTTAAGCGGCAAAGATGAGTTTTTAAGGAGTTCCCTGAAGCGGCAAATAAATTGAAGTGGCGTCATCACAAAGAAATGCCACTCTACATTTGATGACATTTTTTTGTGAATGGACTGAATAGGGTTTTATTCCTTTTCTAATTCAAGAGAACTTTTTAAAGTTTTAATTTCTCCCCTCATCATTCACCAGAAATCCTCTCTTAAAAATAGCACAACTAATAAAACTTACTAAAATAGCTCAATCTAGAGCAAGAAAAAATATTTTGGTATAATAAAAGACATGACTTATCAAGTAAAAATAATTTATCCCAAAGAAGAAGCTCTAGAGAGCAACAAGTTAACAGAACGTACTTTCAATGAGTACATAGATGACCTTGAAACAGAAGAAGTTATAGGGCAGTATGAGCAACTCCTGACAAAAGGTTATTCTATCTCTGTAAACTTCACACCGCCTCAGGTTGATAAAAAAGGCGAAGAACAGGATCCTTTTAAAATTGCGGAAAGCTTTGAGCTTGCGGGAATACCTTATAAGGCAACTTTGAAACTGAAAGCCTCAGGAAGCTATGAGGAAATGGTGAAAATTGCTAAAATGATTGAGCAACAAGGCTATGATTACAGCATTACGGTTAAACTCCAAATCAACGAAAATTCTCCTGTTGATTTTGAGAAAGAAAGTTCTTGGTTTGATTCTGAATATGCAAAATACACAGTCTTGCCAAAAGCAAGCAGCCAAGATATCGCGGACCTTCGCTCACTCTATGATGTGCTCTCTGAAGAACGTTATAAGGTAAGTATCAATCTCAAAGCAAAGGTTAAAAAAGACGATGATGATAGTTTTGCTACTCAACTTGCCGCATATCCCTCAGAAACTCTGGTAACTTTTAAATTGACAGATGCGTCGTATGTGTAAGTGAGAAAAATCAAGAGCTAAATCTCACACTTTACATAAATAAAAATATGTAAAGTGTGAGCTTTTAATAAACAAATTCCTGAAGAAGAGAGAAGAAAAACAGAAAAGGAACATTCACCTGTTCCTTTTTTGATAGAATAAAGAAATCTTTTTGTCTTTAGTTTGTCGTTTAGATACTGTTAATTTAACAAAAATTTATTATTTTTCTATTGCTATTTTGAAAAAAAGGAGGTATTATATAATTATGTTTACATCCGTAAACATAAAAGGGGTGGATTTTGCTGGTTATAAAAGTTTCTGAATCTGCCTCCCAACTAGAATTTGAAATGGAGAAGAAAGATGATTAAATTTTACTACACTCCCTCATGCACAAGTTGCCGAAAAGCAAAAGTTTGGTTGGAAAAGCATAACTTGGCATACACAGAGCACAATTTATTCGCCCAACCATTGACAGATGAAGAAATTGCTGACTTGTTAAGTAAAACAGAGAATGGTACTGAAGATCTTATTACAACACGTTCGCAAGCTTTTAAAAGCTTGAAAGTCAATGTTGACGAGATGACAGTTAAAGAATGGACAAAATTTATTTCACAACATCCTGAACTCCTTCGTCGTCCTCTCTTGGTAAAAGGCGAAAAACTTCAAGCTGGCTTCAATGAGGAGCAATTGCGCAGTTTCTTTTCTAGAGAATATCGCCAAATTGAATTACAGGAAACAAAGAAAGCTGTAGCTTAGACAGTTCTGTTACACAAAAACTTGGATAAAGAGTGGAAGTGACGGCTGTTCTGGGTAACTTTACCCTTTTTTCAACTTTCATAGTATAATGGATGTATACAACAAAATGTAAAGGCTTTCTCCGGAGAGTTGATGTTAAGAACAGGAAGGAGTTCCTATGGAGAATTTCAAAATAAACGGTCAAGAAGCGACTGTTGAGAACTTGACAGAAGCAGGCTATCGCCGCTACCGTGGTGAAGAAATGGACATCTATTATAATGCCAACATCTGTGAACATGTGGGAGAATGTGTCCGAGGCAATCCAGCAGTTTGGGAGGTGGGGCGAAAACCCTGGATACTGCCTGACAATGGTGAAAAGCTGGATAATCAGCGCATCATCAATCGTTGTCCGTCTGGTGCACTAAAATATATCAAATAGAAAAAGGAGAAATCCATGAAGACTGTTGAGGAAGAAAACGAAATCATCTTGTACAATGATGAGAATGAACGCATCGGTGAAATGACCTTGATGAAAATGGGAAACAGTATCGTTGTAACGCACACAGGTGTAACAATTGAATACCGTGGCAAAGGTCTAGCCAAACTGTTGCTAGAGGCGGGAATAGAAAAAGCTCGTAAAGAAAATCTTAAGCTCCAAGCAACATGTCCTTATGCCGCTAAATATTTTAGAGTACATAAAGACGAGTTACAGGATGTTTTAAAATAAAGCAAGATAAGTCAAAACAGTAACGTTTTGACTTTTTTCCTATAGGGAGGAATTTACAGTGAAAAAATACGACTATATTGTTATCGGTGCAGGGCCAGGAGGAAATGCTTTTGCCTATGAGATGAAAGCACAGGGCGCTTCTGTTTTATTGGTGGAGAAGGATAAATGGGGCGGAACCTGTCCTAACTATGGCTGTGATCCTACAAAAATAATGATGGCTCTAGTTGAAGCCAAACAAAGAGCAGAAAATCTTTTTTCTGCTGGACTTCATGGGAATTTGCATATTGATTGGAAGAAGATGTTAGCACAGAAAAATGCTTACAGCAATGCTGTTCCCTCACGCACGCGAAAAGGATTAGAGAGTGCAGGCATTGATTTAGTTTTTGGTGCTGCTCATTTTACAAAGTCTGGCGCCGTTTTGGTTGGAGAGGAGAAGTATATTGCTGGCAAGTATGTTATTGCAACTGGGGCACGTCCACGCGCATTGGATATTGAAGGAAGTGAATATTTATTGACCTCCAACGACTTTCTGGACTTGGAAGAATTGCCTCAACGTGTGATTTTTCTAGGAGCTGGCTATGTTTCGCTTGAATTAGCTCAAATCGCGAATGCAGCAGGTGCTAAAGTTTCAGTTTTAACACACGGTCGTCAAGTTCTTCCAAACTTTGATGAAGAATTTTCTGACAGCTATATTAAGCAGTTACAAAAGGAAGGCATTTCTTTTATCGATAGCTTTTCCGCCCAAAAAGTCCAAAAAACAGGAAAAAAGTTTCATATTTGGGCGGAAGACGGTCGTGAATTTACAGCAGATATCATTATATCAGCAGTTGGTCGTGTAGCGAATGTTGAAGAACTGAACCTAGAAAATGTTGGCATTGAGGTGAGCGCAAAGGGCATTCCTGTTAATGGATTTTTACAAACGGTAAATCCTAACATCTATGCTTTAGGAGACGTTTTAGACAAGAAGATACCAAAATTAACCCCAGTTTCTGGTTTTGAAGCGAGATACTTGGCTCGTCATTTATCGCCTGAAAGTCAAAATAAGGAAGAAATTCAGTATCCTGCCTTGCCTACAGTTATCTTTGGCTCAAGCAAATTAGCGAAGATTGGACAAACGCAAGTTATTGACAGCGAAACTGAGCGAAGATTGGACATGACAGAATGGTATACCTATAAACGTATCGCCGATCCTCTTTCAAAAATAAAAATTATCGTGAACCAAAAAAATGAAATTTTAGGCGCTACGGTTTTGTCTACTGTAGCTGATGAGCTTGTCAATATCCTTAATTTTTGCATCAATCAGTCCATCAATTTAGAGGAATTTCAAAAAATGATTATGGCTTATCCCACAATTGCGAGTGACTTGTTTTACTTGTATAAATAGAAACATATTTATAGTCTATGATTCTATCTCCTACATATCTTAATTAATCTAACAATTCCTGAATTCCACTTGATTTCTTATTGGAAAACGGTTACAATAGATGTATAATATACAATAACACCTCCACATTCTAATCTAGCAAAAAAGTGCAGCTTAAAAAAGTTGCACTTTTTTGTTTACTTATGTTTACTTATCTGAAAGAAATAAACGGATTAGGGGACAGAATGTCTTCTAATATCTTGTAATGTCCGTTGTGCTGTGCTATCATAATGGAAAAACTGATAGCGCTTACTCTCTGGGTTACTTCCTGATGAAAAAAGGAGGACTTTTCCCTGTCCGTCTATCAGTGGTGAGGCCTATTTAATGACACGAGCCTTGTATCTGACTTTGGTGGAAAATATTGGGAGGTATTATGATTGAAGCAATAGCTTTGAAAAAGCAATTTGACAGTGGAGTTATTGCTCTTAAGTCTGTTGATTTCTACATAGAAAAAGGAGATTTAGTTTGTCTTCTGGGACCTTCTGGTTGTGGCAAGTCTACGGTTTTAAATTTAATTGCAGGTCTGTTAGCACCATCAGCTGGAGACATAAAGTTTCTTGATAAATCTGTTCTCAAAATTTTTCAGATTCTGTTTTTATCCAAGCTATAAAAAATACACTTGTATTTGGCATTACTGTGGTACCTGCTGCGCTCTTACTTTCTCTTTTGATTTCATGGATTATTTTTGAAAAAGTTAAGCACAAAGCTATACCTAAAACAGTTTTTTCATGCCTTATGTTACCTCAACACTTGCTATTGAAATGGTATTTCAGCATATATTTAATAAAGATTTTGGCAGCCTAAACTTTCATGCTTTATAAGAGGAAATAATGCTGGAGAACTCGTTAGAAAAGTGAATAGGTAAAAAGTAACACTCAAATGTGATATACTGGAGATAGACGAAAGGAGCAGAGCATGCGAGTAAATAAGGAAATTGTAAAACATGGGGAGGCACTAGACCTAGTCTGAACCATGTTGCCTCCCAATAAGTGATAAAGACTTTTTGGAGGAAAAAATGAATAAAACGTATATCTTAAATCATCTGGGTTTTAAAGAGGACTTTAAACAACAGGCTAAGGCACACCCTGACTTATATCCCGGCCGCATCATTGAGCAAGCTAGAGATAAGTACAGAGTGGTGACTCACTCAGGGGAAACAATCGCTGAAGTCTCAGGAAAGTTTCGCTACGAAGCTTTGGAGGCTGCCGATTTTCCTGCTGTTGGCGACTTTGTGCTGCTTGACAGGGCTACAGAAGATACTGGAACAGCTCAGATTCAGCAATGTTTAACGCGGCAGTCAGCACTTATCAGAAAGGCATCTGGCACGGCTCATGAGCGACAAATTCTTGCAGCCAATGTCGACAAGGTTTTCATCTGCATGTCGCTCAATGAGGACTTTAATTTGCGAAGGGCGGAGCGCTATCTTGCTTTAGTGTGGGATTCGGGAGCTGTTCCCACATTTGTCTTGACGAAGACGGATATTGCACAGGATTTGGAAAAAAAGCTAGAAGACTTACAGCAAATCAGTTTGGGTGTTGACGTCTTAATGACCACGGCATATGATGATGACGGTTATCTTTCCTTGCGAGAATATATCAAACAGGACGAAACCGTTGTTCTGATTGGTTCTTCTGGTGTAGGTAAATCAACGTTAATTAATGGTTTACTTACTGAACAGAACTTAAAAACAGATGGTTTACGTAATGACGGAAAAGGCAGACATACCACTACACAGCGTAAATTATTTAAGCTCCCTTCTGGTGGCATGATTATTGATACTCCAGGGCTTAGGGAAGTTGGTCTTGATCAAGCTAATTTTAGTGAAACTTTTTCTGATATTCTTGAATTATCATCCTGCTGTAAATTTTCAGATTGTTCACATGAAAATGAACCAGGCTGCGCTGTTCAAGAAGCAATTGAACAAGGGCAATTTTCACAAGAACGCTTCTCAAATTATCAAAAATTAATAAAAGAAGTAGATTATGATGGTATGAACGCCAAGGAGATTGAAAGAAGAAAGCTTAATGCCATGTTTAAAGAAGTGGGTGGTATGAAAAATGCACGCAAGTTCTTGAAAAAGAAGGATAAGCGCGTGTACTAAATTTGTCCAAAATAAGTAAGTGCTTAAAAAGTCGAGTCTGTATTTTCTCGGCTTTTTACTATAAAGCAAAATGGAACATCATATAATAAAAATTAAAAGGATAAGGCATCTATAAGTGTATTTGTCACTAGATATTGGTATAATTAATAATTATGGCAAGAAAAAATATTTTGAAAGCTCAACGAATAGTAGTTAAGATTGGTACAAGTTCGCTCATGTTGCCTAATGGAAAAATAAATTTATCAAACATCGATGAACTTGCATTTGTACTATCGGATCTTAATAACAACGGATACGAAGTGATTTTGGTAACTTCTGGTGCGATTGGTGTGGGATTAAATATACTTGATAGAGAGGAACGTCCAAAAGAAATTGCTCAGCAGCAGGCACTTGCAAGTATTGGGCAAGTTGAACTCATGAGCCTTTATACACAAATGTTTCGTCGTTACTCGCAGAAAGTTTCCCAGCTGCTTTTGACACGGGATGTGACAGACTTCCCTCTAAGCTCGGATAATGCAAAAAATGCCCTGAATGCGCTACTTTCACTTGGCATTATCCCTATCATCAATGAGAATGATGCAATTGCAGTCGATGAAATGGATCATCAAACAAAGTTTGGAGATAATGACAAGCTCAGTGCTATCGTTTCTAAGCTTGTGGGGGCTGATTTATTGATTATGCTCTCAGATATTGATGGGCTTTTTGATAAAAATCCAAATATTTATGATGATGCAAAAATTTTTAAGGAAGTTCATGAAATTACGGATGAGTTGCAGAGGATAGCTGGAGGAGCCGGCAGCCGTTTTGGAACCGGTGGAATGGCCTCAAAATTAGCAGCTGCACAGATTTTGTTTGAAAATAATCAAGAAATGGTTTTAACCAACGGTAAGCGTATTCGAGAAATCCAGAAAATTGTTAATGGGGATGAAATAGGAACTTATTTCCATAAAAATATCGAGAAAGAAGGATAGAGAGGGAGAGAAATTATGATTGAAGAGCTTGGAGCAAAAGTTAAGGCTGCGAGCAAAGAAGTGGCCCAGCTATCTGCTACAGATAAAAATAGCTTTTTATGCCAGTTAGCAGAGAGTCTGATACAAAACACAGAGCGGATAATCCAGGAAAATGATAGAGATGTTGCCAAAGCTAAGGAACATGGAATTTCTGAAATTATGGTAGACCGCTTACGTTTGACAGCGCAACGGATAGCTGATATGGCTGTCGGTTTACGACAAGTCGCTGACTTACCGGATCCTATTGGCCAAGTCTTGCAAGGTTTTACAAATCTTGATGGTCTTAAAATCCTTCAAAAGAGAGTCCCTCTTGGTACAGTTGGGATGATTTTTGAGAGCCGACCTAATGTGACAATTGATGCTTTTTCCTTGTGTTTCAAAACGGGGAACAGTGTTTTATTACGAGGCGGTTCTGATGCTCTTTTTTCAAATATAGTTTTAGTAGAAATTATTAAGGAAAATCTACGAGCGCAAGGAATCACTGACAGTGCGGTAGAACTTTTATCGGATACGAGCCATGAGGAAGCTGAGAAAATGATGCAAGCCGATCAATTTTTAGATGTACTTATCCCGCGTGGTTCGGCTCGACTCATTAATAGAGTGAAAGAAAAGTCAAAAGTTCCTGTGATTGAGACTGGTGTGGGAAACTGTACCGTTTTTGTAGACGAATCTGCAGACTTAGAAATGGCAAGCCAAATCGTGATTAATGCCAAAACACAGCGTCCAAGTGTTTGTAATGCTGCTGAAAGTTTAGTTGTACATGCAAAAGTTGCAGCAGAGTTTTTACCAAAACTGTGCGAAGACCTAAAAAAGGTACATCCTGTTGAGTTCCGAGCTGATGAAGCTGCTTTAAAAATCTTCCAAGCGCAAGAGAACTGCCCAGCTATAGCAGCAACTACAGAAGATTTTGGAACAGAATACTTGGATTACATTATGTCTGTCAAAACAGTGAATAGTCTGGACGAAGCCATTGAACATATCAATCGTTATTCAAGCCGGCATTCGGAGAGCATCGTAACTCGTGATTATTTTAATGCTCAAAAGTTTCAAGATGAAATTGATGCAGCAGCAGTCTACGTGAATGCTTCGACACGCTTTACTGATGGTTTTGTATTTGGTTTAGGCGCAGAGATCGGTATCTCCACGCAGAAGCTCCATGCCAGAGGTCCAATGGGATTGGAAGCTTTAACTTCTACAAAATATTTGATTGAAGGTACTGGACAAACACGTTAATATTGTTAACATAGTAAAAGGAAAAACACAGCTGTGTATTTTCAGATAATCATACAAAAAGATACCCATGTTTCTCGAACATGATGTATCTTTTTTATAACCTCGTAACATATTTTCACAAACTTGACGTGCTAAAAAATTGATGATACAATTTTATAATGCATGCGAAAAAACAATACAAGGAGGAATTATGAAAATTTGGAAACTAGGTTTAGTCGCTATGCTAGGGTTGTCTTTGGCAGCTTGTGGGAATACTACTCAAAATAAGAGTACGTCTTCAAGTTCATCAGAAAAGACAGATGCTAAAGCTGGTGCAAGTAAAACCATGACCTATGCTGATCCATCAAGTTTGGAAAAAAGCTATGATGTCATCATTATCGGTGCCGGAGGTGCTGGGATGACTGCAGCTATTGAGGCTAAAGATGCGGGAATGAAACCTGTTATTCTTGAAAAGATGCCTGTTGCTGGCGGGAACACATCAAAGGCCTCTGCTGGGTTAAATGCTTCTGAAACATCTGTAGAAAAAGCGCAAGGTATCGAAGACTCTAACGATAAGTTTTATGAGGAAACCTTAAAAGGTGGCGGAGGAACAAATGATAAAGAGCTTCTACGCTACTTCGTTGATCACTCTGCTGGAGCAGTGGATTGGCTCGCACAAAACGGAATCGTGCTGGATAACCTGACAACGACTGGAGGGATGAGTGTTTCTAGAACACACCGTCCACATGATGGATCAGCTGTTGGGGCATATCTGGTTAAAGGATTAGAAGAAAATATTTCTAAACGCGATATTCCAGTATTTGTGAACAGTGATGTTACCAAAATAACTGAAAAAGACGGCAAAGTGTCAGGGGTTGAAGTTAAGATTGACGGAAAAACTCAGAAAGTAGCTTCTAAAGCAGTAGTGGTTACTACAGGAGGATTTGGTGCAAATGAAAAAATGATTGCTAAATACCGTCCTGACTTAAAAGACTATGTTACAACAAATGCTGCTGGTTCTACAGGTGACGGTATTGAAATGATTACTGCTCTTGGAGGTGCTCTGGTAGACATGGACAAGATTCAAATCCACCCAACTGTTTTCCAAAAGACAGGCTATCTTGTATCAGAGTCAATTCGTGGAGAAGGAGCCATTCTTGTTAACCAAGACGGCAAAAGATTCGTTAACGAAATGGATACACGTGATAAAGTATCTGCAGCAGAACTGAAACAGGAAGGCAAGTATGCTTACGCTGTTTTTGGTGAAGGCACAAAAGATAAAGTAAAAGCTGTAAATCAATATATCTCTAAGAAAATGGTTGTGGAAGCAGATAGCGTTGATGCCCTTGCCAAAAAACTTGATATGGATCCAAAGGAGCTGACTGCTACAGCTGATAAATGGAATAAAGCAGTAGCTGAAAAGAAAGATAGCGAGTTTGGACGTACAACGGGTATGACAACAGGTATATCTGGAAAAGTGTATGCTATAAAAGTTGCACCTGGTATTCACCATACAATGGCCGGCGTAAAAATTACTACAAAGGCACAAGTGCTTAAAAAAGATGGTCAGCCAATTGATGGTTTGTATGCGGCAGGAGAGCTTACAGGAGGCTTACATGGTGGAAACCGTATTGGTGGAAATGCAGTAGCAGATATCATCATTTTTGGACGCCAAGCAGGTCAACAAGCCGCAAGTTATGCTAAAGGTTAATCACAGAAAAAATTAGAAAATTTTTGAGTAAATAAGTCATGTTGTTCGATATTTCAAGGACAACATGACTTTTATTTTTGAGCTCTTTTCTTAATTTCAAACTACAAATAGTTTCGGAAAAACAAAAAACTGAGGGTTTGTACTGCACCCCAAAAGTTAGACAGAGGATGTCGTGCACCCATAAATTTGGACCGATGCTCAAGCAAAATTATTGCTTGGGCTTTTTGTTATTGTATCATTTTTTAAACGGTACTCGATTGGAGATAACCATCCTAAT
>NZ_DKXK01000048.1:0-22405 GCF_002492185.1 Lactococcus sp. UBA7128 | reverse complement strand
GCTTTCACTTGGACTTGTTTTCAGCTTCCGTAACCAGCGCCTGAAAAGCGGACAAAAAAGAAGCTCTTGCCTGAGCTAGAGCTTCTTCACTTAATCTCACCACTTTTTACTTAGCTTTCGCCGCTTCAACATCACGCGCAATAACAAGTTCTTCGTCAGTTGGAATAACAAAGACCTTAACACGCGACTCTGGCGTTGACAGTTCACCTTCAAAGCCAAAAACATTCTTAGAAAAATCAACATCAATGCCAAACCATGACAGTCCTTTTAAGACAGCTTCACGTACAGGAGCAGAGTTTTCACCTACACCTGCTGTAAATACAATCGCATCTGCACCATTCAACACAGCTAAGTATTGTCCTATAAATTTTTGTATACGGTCCACATACATCTCAAAGGCCAAACTTGCATCTGCATCTCCTGCATCACGTGCAGCAATGATTTCACGCATATCTGAAGACAAGCCCGATACACCAAGCAAGCCTGACTCTTTATTCATCATATCGACAACGTCTTGAGCATCTTTGAGTGAATCATCGTTGGCAATAAGGTAAGGGAAAACAGAAGGATCCATATCGCCTGTACGTGTTCCCATCATTATCCCTGCTAATGGTGTGAAGCCCATTGAGGTATCCATTGACTCGCCACCCTTAACAGCAGTGATAGAACCACCATTTCCGATGTGTGCAGTGATAATTTTTGTATCCTTAATATCCTTGCCCAACATTTTTGCAGCTTCCTGTGCCACAAACATGTGTGAAGTTCCGTGTGCCCCGTATTTACGCACGGCATTTTCAGTGTAATATTTTTTAGGCAAAGGATAACGGAAAGCTTTTTCAGGCATTGTTGTGTGGAAAGCCGTATCAAACACAGCTACAGCTGTAGCATCAGGCAGGAGTTCCAAGAAGGCCTTGATTCCTGCTGCATTTGCTGGATTGTGCAGTGGAGCAAGCGGCGACAGTTCCTCTATTTGTTGCACAACTTCTTGGTTAATCAAAGTAGATTTTTTAAAAATTTCTCCACCAGCAACCACACGGTGTCCCACTCCCGTGATTTCAGTAAATTCTTCAACAATGTGGAGACGCTTCAAATCTTCAAGCAAAATATGAACGGCTTGTGTGTGGTCTACAATATCAAGTACCCGCTCTTCTTTTTGGTCTCCAAACTTTACAGTTGTAACTGAATCTTTTAAGCCAATACGTTCAATCAAACCTTTGGCAAGAACTTTTTCTTCAGGCATCTCATACATTTGCCATTTCATTGATGATGAACCAGCGTTAACTGCAAGCGTTTTTGTCATTTTATTTGTTCCTTCTTCTTTCAATTCTCCCTTAAATTATATCACAAAACCAAATTGAAGGCAGTGACTGGCTAAGAGTTTTTGGTCAAATCTTGACATTTTTCACAAACTCAGACATAAATTCTTGTAAAACAGAAGGGTCTGCTAAGTCGGTCAACGGATAGACAAAAGTAGGTGTGTGCAGCTGCTTTTTGCTGAGTAGATAAATCGATTTTCCAGCCCCTTTAAACAGCGATGAAGGCAGTGTGATAACTGCTGCGACATGGGCGTTTTCTTTTATCCAGCCTTTCAGGAGCTCTGATTGTGCACTGGTTAAAAGATTATCCGGTGCCAGGAAAAGAGCAAATCCTGTCTCTTTAAGATATTTAAAGGATTGCTCCATCATCAAATGATGGACATAAGTATGCTCTGACTTGTCGTGAACTTGAAAATGGCGCGCGGTTTCATCATCAGGATAATATCCCACCGGAAGATCACTAACCACAAGGTCTACAGCCTCTAATGTTTGGGGTTTCACTGCATCTACTTGCACAAAAGTTGCATCGGTTCCTATCACTTCTGACATAGAAGCAGCCAAATCCAATAATAAGTCATCTATCTCAAAACCGACATAGTCCAACTCTTTCTGCAAATAAACCAGGAGCGTTTCTGCCAAGTTTCCTGTACCTGAGCCAAACTCCAGCACACGTACTTTCCTCTCCTTATGTAGTTCTTCGATAATAAAATTAAAGATGAACCCAATGGAATCTGGTGTTAAAGCGTGATTTGCCTGCATCGGTGCTACACGTGACCCTTGGAGTAAGACAAACTGAAAAAGTTTCTGCCACTCACTCTTTGTAAGATTCATTGAACGAACCTTGTCATTGTTAACTTTTGTAATGTCAGCAAACTCCAAGGCCCCCAGATAAGCTGCATTTTGTTCCACAAAGGCATCATAAAAATCCGTCGTCAGTTCAGCTTGAATCCCCATGATGTTCTCAAGTACAAAACCGAAGGCTTTTTCGATTTTTTCTATATCCATATTACCTCCAAAAAATAGTCTGTCAGAGACAAACTATTTTTTCTATAATTTTTCAATTTCCACAAGTGCCTTAAAAGCAAGCGCTAAAAGGGCAATCACCATTGCAATATCATACAAGGCTGCTCTATGACTGACAGCCTGACCAATTACAACAGCAACGATAAGCACAGCCACTGAGGCAAAGACAAAGATATCTGTACTTCTTCTCACATCCTTAGGCATTAAAAAGATATAGCCCAAGGCAAATAAAACCAAAAGTATCAGATAAAACATGCTTTTCTCCTTATCTTATTTGCTTTTAAAACTGCTTCTCTTCTGAGATTAGAAAGACGTTTCAACTCTATTACTCAGCATTTTTTTTTCTTCTTCGTTGCCTTTTCACGCATTGCTTTGTCAAGAATTTGTTTACGCAAGCGGATGGACTCTGGTGTGACTTCCATGTATTCATCATCACCCAAGAACTCGAGAGATTCTTCAAGTGACAAGATTTTAGAAGCATTGAGCACTGAAGTTGAGTCTTTATTAGATGAACGAACGTTTGTTTGTTGCTTAGCTTTTGTAACGTTAACAGTTAGGTCATTATCACGTGAGTGTTCACCAATAATCATACCACCATAAACTTCTGTTCCTGGTTCAACAAAGAGGACGCCGCGTTCTTGTACATAGCCCATAGCATAAGCTGTTACTGTCCCCTGATCCATAGAAATCAAAGCCCCACGACTACGTCCACCGATTGTTCCTTTAACCATTGGCATATATTGGTCAAAGGTGTGGTTCATGATACCATAACCACGTGTCATTGACATAAATTCTGTTGTGAAACCAATCAAACCACGTGCTGGGACTAAGAAGACCAAACGGGCTTGACCGTTACCAGTGATTTCCATATCCAACATATCCCCTTTACGTTCTGAAAGGGCTTGGATGATTGAACCTTGATATTCTTCAGGTGTGTCGATACGTACACGTTCAAATGGTTCGCACTCTACGCCGTCGATTTCTTTAACGATAACTTCTGGACGTGACACTTGAAGTTCATAGCCTTCACGACGCATTGTTTCGATAAGGATAGACAAGTGCAACTCTCCACGGCCTGAAACGATCCATTTATCTGGTGAATCAGTACTTTCAACACGAAGCGAAACGTCTGTTTGAAGTTCTGCTTGCAAACGTTCTTCAACTTTACGTGCAGTTACCCATTTACCTTCGCGTCCTGCGAATGGTGAGTTATTTACAAGGAAAGTCATTTGAAGTGTTGGTTCGTCAATGTGAAGTACTGGCAATGGTTCAACAGCATCTGTCGGTGTAACAGTTTCACCAACGAAGATATCGTCCATACCAGAAACAGCAATCAAGTCCCCTGCTTTTGCTTCTGTGATTTCTTGACGTTCAAGCCCAAAGAAACCAAAAAGTTTTGTGACACGGAAGTTCTTCGTTGAACCATCAAGTTTAGACAAGGTTACATTGTCGCCTACTTTGATCGTTCCACGGAAGACACGTCCGATACCAATACGACCCACGAAATCATTGTAGTCCAAAAGAGAAACTTGGAATTGCAAGGGTTCGTCAGAGTTATCGATAGGCGCTGGAATGTGTTCGATGATTGTGTTGAAGATTGGATCCATCGTTGCTTCTTGATCTGCTGGATCATCGCTCAATGAAGATGAACCGTTAATTGCTGAAGCATAAACTACTGGGAAATCCAATTGATCATCGTCTGCACCAAGTTCGATGAAAAGTTCCAAAACTTCATCAACAACTTCTTGTGGACGTGCAGATGGTTTATCGATTTTGTTCACGACAACGATTGGTGTCAAGTTTTGATCCAAAGCTTTTTTCAATACAAAACGTGTTTGAGGCATTGTACCTTCATAAGCATCCACGACAAGAACAACGCCGTCAACCATCTTCATGATACGTTCTACTTCACCACCGAAGTCCGCGTGCCCTGGTGTGTCCAAGATGTTAATGCGTGTGTCGCCATATTCTACGGCTGTATTTTTAGCAAGGATTGTAATCCCACGTTCTTGTTCAAGAGCGTTGGAGTCCATCGCGCGTTCAGCGAGGTTTGTACGGGCATCAAGCGTTTGAGATTGTTTAAGCAACTCATCAACCAAAGTTGTTTTACCATGGTCGACGTGGGCAATAATCGCAACGTTTCTGATGTTTTCGCGTAATTTAGTCAATTTATTTCTACCTATTCTTTCGAAAATTTCCTGCGGAAATCGTATCTCCACAGCTTGAACGCTAGCTTTCATGGGCGCCCAAACAATATATCAGACTTATTATAGCACACTTTTAGGCAAAGGCGAAAATGCACGCGTTTACAAGTTTTAGAGAGAAAAGTCATGCTCCTCCCCTTATAAATTTGTCCCCTTTCTTTGAAAAAAATCATGGCTAAATACACACCGAATGTTAGAGAGAAAAATTCCTCCCAACACTTGAAAACCGCTTACAGTTAAGGTAAAATAGAGAGATGAGAACACTTTACGATGTACAAGAAATGTTAAAAAAATATGGGTTTATTAATTTCATGACCAATCGCTTAGATGCGATTTATTTTATGCAACAAGAACTCTCCCAAATGGCTGAGCAAGGTATTTTCGAGAAAAGTGATGAGGACTACCTTACAGCTCAACTTATTTTACGTCGTGAAGAAAGAATTGAGGAGGATAAACGAAATGGCTAACAAAATTATTGGTGTTGATCTCGGTGGAACGTCCATCAAGTTTGGGATTTTGACACTTGAAGGTGAGGTACAAGATAAGTGGGCTATCCCGACAAATATCTTGAATGACGGAAAGCACATCGTCCCTGATATTATCGAATCCATCAACCACCGCTTGGAACTTTACAACTTGGATAAATCAGACTTCGTCGGTATTGGTATGGGAACGCCTGGTACAGTTGATATTGAAGCTGCTACTGTCCGTGGTGCATACAATCTAAACTGGGAAGATGTCCAAGAAGTTGGAGTCCCAATCAGCCAAGGTGTTGGACTACCTTTTATCCTTGATAATGATGCAAATGTTGCTGCTTTAGGCGAACGCTGGGTTGGTGCTGGCGAAAATCAACCCGATGTTGTCTTTATCACCTTAGGAACTGGTGTTGGTGGCGGTATTGTTGCCGATGGTGCTCTCCTCCACGGTATTGTAGGCGCCGCTGGGGAAATCGGACATATCGTTGTAGAACCCCATAACGGCTTTGCTTGTACATGTGGAAACTATGGCTGCCTTGAGACGGTAACTTCTGCAACTGGTATTGTACGTCTCGCAAGAAAATTCGCTGAAGAATACGAAGGCGACAGCCAAATTAAAGCAAGTATTGACAACGGTGACGAAGTAACTTCTAAAGACATCTTTATTGCAGCTGAGGCTGGCGATGCCTTTTCATTGAGTGTCGTTGATAAGTTTGCTTACTATCTTGGCTTTGCTTGCGCAAATCTTGGAAGCACACTTAATCCTGCTGCTATCGTTATCGGGGGTGGAGTATCTGCTGCTGGCGAATTTCTTCGCGCCAAAGTAGAAGCAAACTTCAAAAAATACTCTTTCCCAACTGTACGTGAATCAACAAAAATAAAACTTGCTGAACTGGGGAATGATGCTGGTATTATCGGCGCAGCAAGTCTCGCTTTAAAATTTAAAAAATAATCTTAGGAGAAAACAAATGCTTTGGGTCATTAACTTTATACTTTTAGCTATCATCATCGTCTTTTTCATCTATCCACGTTGGACACTTAAGCGTAATGCTAAAGTTGTGGAACAGCTTGAATTTGAACGCTTGATGGCAACATCACAACTTATTGATATACGCGAGATTTCAGAATTTCGTGTAAAGCATATCCTCAGCGCGCGTAATTTACCAGCCTCACAGATGGAGCAGAGCCTAAACGCTATCAATAAAAAGAAACCCGTCTTGCTCTATGAAAATGGCAAACCACTTGCCTCAGTCAAGGTCGCTAAGCAACTCAAAAAAGCTGGTGTCCCTGAAATTTATATCCTCAAAGATGGGCTTAACAACTGGACAGGGAAAATAAAAAAAGGATAACGAAAAGAACCTTAAAAACTAAGGTTCTTTTTATTATCCAAGCTCTGCTTCAAGCATCCAGATTGTTTTCTCAACATCGCCTAGTGCAACTGTATAAAGGTCAACTGTAACTGCATCTCCTTCAGCTTCAGCCACGTCCATACCTTCTTGGAAAAGTTTCGCCAAGTACTTATAGGCATTCAAAACTTCTTGCAAACGTTCAGACATTGACTTGTCCCAAGTTGCAGGATGAAGCTCAATTTTTGACTTTTCATCAAATTCTTTAAGTGTTGAAACAGGTGAACCACCGATAGTGATTAAACGTTCTGCAAACTCATCTAAATGATCGTTCAGTCCATCCATGAACTCGTCCATTTTAGGGTGCAATGTTAAGAAGCCAGAACCACGCATATACCAGTGAGTTTGGTGAATAAGCGCTGCTGCTTTAGATAAATCTGCAACTGTTTGATTCAAAACTTCTTGTGTTTTTTCCTTTGACATAGTAACCTCCAATTTTTTATTTCTACTATAATTATATAAAAATATAGCCAAGTAATCCAATAATAGAACCGCACATATCGTATAGATATTGGTACAATTGTCAAGAGGATTTACAGCACTTTAAAGCATAAGACAGAGCCTCTTATTCCCTATAAATTAGAGCTTGACTGCTTGTCCCTAATCCAATCTTTGAACTATCCATTGCGGAAGATATGTGCCAAAAACGCAAGCAAATATAGGAGCTGTAGAAGAACTTCACCAAATGGATACTTTTAGACCGTACAATGGATAACCAAGCGGCTATTTACAATTCTACTGCCACTCTTTCGTTTTCTACAATAACATGTTAGCTTGCCAAACAGAAGGGAAGGTGGGGACTAGCACTTTTTGCCTCCATATGCTGATACCGCTGCTTAAGCACTTTGTATTTTTGAGACCTTTATTCCAGCTGCCCTTGGCGGGTACAGTTTTATTTATATTTTTTAACTACTTTTTAAACCACTATCTCTTATTTTAATTCTTTGGTGAATTTTTTCGCTTTTTTACGTCTTCATAAGTATGCTTGTATTTTTCATTTTTACAGTGGGTTGCAGTGTTGGCTCTTTTCTAGGATTGGTCACCGACCGCTGGTATTCAAAGGATTCCATTATCTGGGGACGTTCTCGCTGTAACAGTTGTCAAAGGGTACTGACATGGAAGCAGTTAGTCCCTTTGTTTTCTCAACTCATTTTTAAAAGCCGCTGTTTCTATTGCCAAGCCCGTTTTTCTTATAGCTATTTTTTTCTAGAATTTTTGACAGGGGTTTTATTTGTAGCCGCATGGTTTGATTTAGATTTTTTACATTTTTGGACCTTGCTCCTTAGCTTGCTTCTAAGCAAGTTTGATATTGATTCTTTTTCTTACCCTTTGAGTCTCGGGCTATTTTTTGCCGGAATATTTTTCTTATGCTTTCCCTCAAATGCTTGGACGTATTTTTGGCTGGGCCTTGCCTACTTTTCTTATTTTTTCGACATCAAAATCGGTGCTGGAGATTTTCTCTGGCTTTTTCTCGCATCATTTTCGCTTTCACTAAATCAGCTGCTTTCTTTGATTCAAATTGCGTGTATACTTGGACTCTGCTTCTTATTGATCAAAAAAGAACGAAAATTACCCTTTATTCCTTTTCTTAGTCTGGCATATCTAATCGTAATTCTTCTGCCCCAAATCCAGTAAGCGTCACACCCAGAAGGCGAACTCCTAGGGTATCATCATAGTCAATTTCCTCAAGTAAATCTTGAGCAACAAGTGCCAAAGCTTCTGCTTCACTCAGTTTCTCAGAAAGTTTTTTTCTTTTTGTTAAAGTTCGAAAGTCTGAATAACGCAACTTTAAAACGACTGTATCTCCTTTAAGATGATGTTTTTTAAGACTGTCTGCAACGCGTTCTGATAGATTGATGAGCTCTTGCTTTACATCTTCAATCTGATAAAGTAATTTGCCATAGGTTTTCTCTTTTCCTACAGACTTACGCTGGCGGCTAGTAACTACTGCCGAATCATGGATACCATTTGCTTTTTGAAAAAGTTTCCATCCGTAAAGACCAAAGCGTTCTGCTAAAACTAAAGGATCTGCTGCCTGTATGTCTGCTCCTGTAAATATGCCCATCTCATGCAGCTTCATTTCGGTTGCCTTGCCTACTCCATGAAATTTTTCAACTGGAAGGTCTGCTAAAAACTTTTTAGCATCTTTAGGCATGATAACCGTCAGACCGTGTGGCTTTTCATAATCCGAAGCAATCTTTGCTAAGAACTTATTGTAAGAAACTCCTGCCGAACAGGTCAAGCCAAGCTCAACAAAGATATCATGTTGAATAAGCTTGGCGATTTTTATTGCACTTGTTGATCCTATCTTGTTCTCAGTTACATCTAGATAAGCTTCATCGATAGAAGCAGCTTCAATTTCATCCGTATAACGCCTAAAAATTTCACGCACCTGTTCGGAAACTGCACGGTATTTTTCATAATTTCCACTAATAAAAATAGCCTGTGGACAGAGATCGTAAGCTTCCTTGGCACTCATTGCCGAATGAATACCAAAAGCTCTTGCTTCATAAGAACAAGTTGAAACAACACCTCGTCCTCCTGTCTGTAAAGGGCTCCGAGCAATAACAACAGGTTTTCCTTTCAATCTTGGATTATCACGAATTTCCACCGATGCAAAAAAGGCATCCATATCAATATGGATGATTTTACGTGAAATGTCATTAATCAGTGGAAAAGTTAACATGTTTTCATTATATCATAGACAGTCCGAGGGGAAGTTACTTCCAAACTGACATGGAAATTCCAAAATAATTCCCCACAATCCTTAATAAGCAGATAGAAAAACTAACGCAATGGCAAAGCAAAAAGACAGATTTATCCAATACCACTACATGTACCATAGCAAGGGCATCATGAACTTCCCTTTTCCATAGGGGAACTTTTTCAGATAAAAGCCCAGACATGCATTAAAAAGACCAGACTCTCTTCTTCAAAGATCTGGTCTTAAGACTTTATTAATTTAAGAGCAGCGCTCTATCCTTTTACGCTTATTTAGCCTTTGTATAAAGTTCGTTTACCTTATCCCAGTTAATCAGGCTGAAGAAAGCTTCAATATAATCTGGACGAACGTTGCGGTACTTCAAGTAATAAGCATGTTCCCAAACGTCAAGACCAAGCACCGGAATTTGACCGTCAGAAATTGGATTGTCTTGGTTTGCTGTAGAAACAACTTTAAGTTTACCATAGTCAAGAACCAACCAAGCCCAGCCGGAACCGAAACGACCTGTGGCAGCAGCCTTAAATTCAGCTTTAAAGTTGTCAAATGAGCCGAAAGCTTCATCAATTGCTGCAGCAATGTCGCCCGTTGGCGCACCACCTGCGTTTGGAGCTAACCATTCCCAGAACATTGTGTGATTAAGATGCCCACCACCATTATTGCGTACTGCAGTACGAATATCTTCTGGTAAACTGTCCAAATAAGCCACTAATTCTCCAACAGTTTTATCAAAAAATTCAGGGTGCTTCTCGATGGCTGCATTAAGATTATTTACATAAGTTTGGTGATGTTTATCATGATGCAGATGCATTGTTTCTTCATCAAAGAAAGGTTCCAAAGCATCGTATGCGTAAGGTAATTCTGGAAGTGTGTAAGCCATAATATTCTCCTTAAATGTTAATATACTCTATATTATAAAGAAATAAGAACCGTTTACAAAATTATCTGCTTATCTTTTCTTTCTTCAAGAAAATGCCTCAAGGATTGATTATAGATAAATTCGACCTGTGATAGATCATTGAACTGACGGGCGCCAACTAAAGTATAGAGTTTCACCAGCTCATCTTTCCACTGACTAAACAGTTCATCCAAGGCCTGAGAACCTTCATCCTTAAGCACAGACAGGACATATCCGGCAGAGCTTACGAGAGAGGCCCCAAAAAGCTGTGCTGCAAGAATATCCATTGAAGAAGACACAGCTCCCGTAGCAATTAAGGGCTTATTATTTTTGGCCAGTCGGGCTTCTACGAGACTTTCTGGTCCCGTGAAACCGTAATGGTCTAAGTTTAGAGTAGTTTGGCCTCGCTCACGTTCAATCCAAGCAAAGTTCGTTCCTCCTTTGCCGCCAATATTAATTCCTGCTACAGCTGTCTGACTGAGTTGCTTGAACATTTTTTGGCTCATACCAAAGCCTACTTCTTTGACTACAACAGGAACTCCTAAGTTTTCAGCAATACCGTTGATATTTTCAAGCCAGTAAAAAGAACGATCTCCTTCACTGTCTTTCATGACTAACTCTTGGCCAGTATTGATATGGATTTCTAAAGCATCAGCAGAGAGCATCTCGACAGCTTTTTGAGCGTTTTCCAATGAATGCCCTGCGCCTATGTTCGCAAAAATAAAGCCTTGAGGGTTATGCTGACGCACTTGACGAAAGCCTTCCGCCAACTCAGGGTATTTAAGGGCAATAGACTGTGAGCCAACAGCCATAGCAAGCTTTTGACTGGCAGCTATTTCGGCAAGCTCTAAGTTAATCCTGTTTCCCATTTTTGAGCCGCCTGTCATAGCTTCTATGTAAAAAGGAAATTCAAACTGATGTCCAAAGAGAGTCAGAGATAAATCCACTTCTTCTGTGGAAATTTCAGGCAAACCATTCGGAACCAAGCGTAGAGCAGATGAAAATTCAGAATGGTTTCGCCCTTCCTTCCAGTATTTTAAGGCAAGTGACAAATGCTCATCTTTACGATGACTATGTATTTCTTTACTCATTTATTTTTCCTATCCTTGCTTTTTCAAGCTTCATCCCTTCTGCTTCAAGGACAGCACCCAATTCAGCTATATTCTCCTCATGTTCTGCAAAGAGAATGATATTTTCACCAAAACCAGCACCTGAAATTTTCCCAGCCAATTCTGGTTGACTATTAATAATATTTAAGGCCAAGGCAAGTTGATCTGTCATGTAACCCTTGGTCTGGTTATTTATGAGGAGTATCTGATTTTCTAAAAGTTTCTCTTTAAAAAGGGCAAAGTCTTGCATATCAATAGCTGTGCTGATTTCAATGACGAGTTCATCACTTTTTTCAAAGAACTCCTTAGGCCACT
The DNA here is from genome assembly GCF_002492185.1 of Lactococcus sp. UBA7128. Lineage (NCBI taxonomy): Bacteria > Bacillati > Bacillota > Bacilli > Lactobacillales > Streptococcaceae > Lactococcus > Lactococcus sp. UBA7128. The sequence goes on along the minus strand of NZ_DKXK01000048.1, from coordinate 10,939 downwards.
TTTGCTTTAGTTTTTCTCCTGTCTTAGAAGATTGATTGGTCTGTACAACATAAGGCTGCCAAGGAATATTTATGGGAAAAACACGTTGATGATTTTCATAAAAGATACTGCCGCCGTACATAATAGCCGCAACATCCCCCCGCGAACCGCTGCCTTGCACATCGTAATGCGCTTGTCCAGCAAGTCTAAAACGCTGTTCAAGTGACAAATTTAAACGAAAAAATTCGTTAAGCGCATTGACGACACCCACCACAACACAGGCTGATGACCCATAGCCTTTTTTGTCTTTTCCAAGACCTAGACCACTCTTGATTTCAAGCTCAAACTCTTCGTTCAGTTTGACTTCCTTTCGCACATACTCAATCGCCGTCATGACAAAATTCCACGGACCTGTTCGTTCAGGCTTGAAATTTTTCATTGAAAAAGTATAGTCTGGTATATCAACATTGGTTCGTAAGAGACTGACTTCTGTCGCTGTTGTGATGCTTACTTGGAAATCACTTTCCAGACTAGTGACCAGCGCCAATCCACCTGGGCGAGTGACCGCATATTCTCCCGCAATAAAAAGCTTTCCAGGAACATCTATCTTATAAGTATTCAAGACCGCCTCCAGCATGTGCGACATCAAAGGTAATTTCTGGGAAATTCGCACGAAATTTTTCTAAAAGTATCTTTTCTGTAGCTTTATCCGTGATAATCTTCACATTTGGTCCGGCATCAATCGTCACAAAAGCTAGAAGTCCTGACTTATAGCATTTTTGCGCAAAGGCAATGATACGCCGCGTATCCTCTGTAAAATAGTCAAAAGGTTCTGCACATGAACGATTTTGCTCATGCATGCCTAAAGCATTGTCTTCCGCAAGGAGACCTATCTTTTCAATATCCGCTTGGCGAATGGCTGCTTTCATTTCTTCCAGTTGACGTGCTGATTTTTCTACCCAAGAACGATAAGTTGGTGCGGTTTGTGCTAGCTGCATGCCTCGTGTTGAAGGCATTTTCTTTTGCGCACTTGAAATCTCTGCTACAAGCATTGACAGTTGGATGTCTTCATCATAAAAACTCTCCGCATAAGAAGAGGCATCATTCTCGCCCTTATTCCAGACTGCAAAATTTCCAAAAAGCGAGCGTGACGCTGATCCAGAGCCACGACGAGCAATGCGAGACATTTCGGTCAAGTCTTCTGACAATTCTAAAAGTCTAAACATTGCACCTGTTAAAGCCGCGAAGCTTGATGCCGATGATGCTAATCCTGCCGCAGTGGGCACATGATTTGTCGAAGTCACTAAGACAGCAGGAAAATCACCATGTTTTGCACGGAGTATGTCTAGGAAATTATGCACCCGTGTCGCATCTGCAGTTTGTCCATTTAAGACCAGCTGATCCTGATCAGCAAATGCAACTGAAGTCGTTGTGTAAAACCTATCCAAAGTCATTGATAAGGAACTCGTTGTTGGGATGTTTAATGGCACGTTCGCTTTACCCCAATATTTAATCAAGGCAATATTCGTATGTGCTCTTACGGTAATTTCATTCATTTTATTTTTCCTCTTGTGGGGATTAATCTCTCCCATTATAACAAAGGTACTGAAATTTAGCCATTTGTTATTTTTCACCTTGTCCCAACTGCCGCAGATTTTAAAGGAAATTTGCAAGTTGCTATGGTTCTCCCCCTTTTTTCTTCTCTTAATAAAGAAAAAAAGAACAGGAAAAAGAATTACGTTCCTCGTGTATAATCAACTGTTCTGATTCGTATATTGTTTTAATTTCTGTTGAATGAGAAAAATATATTGCCCATGTCTACTACTTCACCACTGTAACATTACAAGGGGCATGGTTAACAACATAGGCTGTAGTTGAACCTAAGGTCATTCGCTCAAAATAATTTGCACCTGTAGCTCCCATGACAATCAAATCACTTTTCTGCTCTGTCGCAAATTCTACAATCTGTTTTTTAGGCAGTCCAACAACCACAAAGATTTGACTTTTGACAGTGTCTTTTACCACATCTAGAGCTTCTTGCACAATCATTTCTGAAGCTCTTGTGTAGCGTTGTTTAGGAATAGGCAAAGCATGACCGTATAATTTCCCGTCATCCTGTACTATCAAAATAGAAATTTCATCCTTATTCGCCTGAGCAATTTCTACTGCTTCACGAAGTGCCTTGTATGCATTTTCTGAGCCATCTACTGGCACCAAAATGTTTTTATATCTTATCATGATACTCCTCCATCGCTCTGCTTATATTATAATGCTTTCTAAGGACAAATGAAAGCGCCACGCTTTTATAAATAAATGTACTTCACCAGTTAGGAAAATCTAAGGACTAAAGGCAATCTCCAAGCTTATAAATAACGTCCCCTTAAAACCTTAAGTCATTTTGAAATAAAAAAACCTTCAGGAAAACCATATTCCTAAAGGTCAATCACATCTTTAGACTTTAAAAAGAGTAAATCCAAGTGTTTTTCGCCCCATTTTTCAAAAGTTTTTGACTGATATGGATGGCATCTTTTTCATTAGAAGCCAAAGCGACCATCACTCCGCCCAAACCAGAACCTGTGAGCTTCGCCCCCAGCGCGCCATTTCTTAGGGCCGTATCCACAAGGGTATCCAAACGAGGGTGCGACACACCGAGAGCCGAGAGATTTTCATGGGCTTGATTCATCACCTGCCCAAATTCCTCCAATTTATTGGTCATCAAAAAATCTTTTGAAGCTTTAGAAAGACTTCCCAGATTCTCAATATATTCTTGAGCTTTTACCCTATTGTCAGATAACTTTTCTCTTACTATACTAATAGCCTGACTTGTAAAACCATGTACTCCTGAGTCTCCGATAACCAAATGGCCTGAAAGCTTCAAGTCAAAAGGTTCCGCCGTTTGCCCCTTGATAAACCAAAGCGGCGACTCCGAATTAACGGTTGCCACATCAATACCCGATGAGCGCCCGTGTGTGATGTTCTCTGAGAAGTTGGCAAAAGATAAAAGTGTCTTATCTGTTAGCTCTGTGTCAAAGAAATCATAAAAAGCACGTGTGATGGCTGTTGCCAAAGCAGCGGATGCCCCCAAACCACGACCAAGAGGGATATTAGAATCTACTTCTAACGAAAAAGGAAGCTTTACAGACTGAAATTTCTCCAATAGGCGTAAAATAAGTTGGCGCACCCCCTCAAATTCGTCTCCCAGCACATCCAATCTACGACGAGATTCATTATTTTCAATGTATTGTCCGTATTTGATAGAAGAAATTGTAACCGTTGTTTTCAAAATCTTGACAGGAAGCGCAATGGCAGGCTGTCCATGGACAACTGAATGCTCTCCAATCAAAATTAATTTAGCATGAGCTGTTCCCGTGCCCATTTTATTTGTAGTCATAACTATAAATTCTCCATTAAGGTACACAAAGGTACTTGACAATTTTATAAAATTTGAGAGTGAAAATCAAGTGGCAATTTCTTTTTAAGAAAATCTGTAGGAGAAATGACGCTCTGTACTTTCTTTTCCTAAATTTTAGAAAAAAAGATATAATGAACCTATGGAAAATTTACGTTTAGCCCTTGAAAACATGGAGATTGTCACTTTGGATGCGGCCGTTAAATACAGTGGTTTAAGCAGAGAAGAAGCTCTTAAATTTATTCTTGACAATCCCCAGCTAAGAATTTTTGATGAGAAAAATCAGCGCTGGATTAATGAAAATGTAGACGGACACTGTTAAGCATAATCAGAGATGCAGAGATAAAAAATTTATCCAAAATAAGAAAAAAATCGCTCAACAAAGCATTATTATATGCCAAATGGAGCGATTTTTTTTTACTTTTTGAAATTTTTTATAAGTTATGATACTGCGCATAAAGCTCTTGACGCACCAAGTTCCGTTCTTTTGCAACTTGTTTAATGGCCACATTCGGCTTTATCCCCTCCTCAACAAGACGAGCAACAGCCTCCAAAGGGGAAGTTTCTTCAACTCCTTCAGTCTCTCCTCTACCGCTAAAACCCGAAACGATAATCAAGCATTCTCCTTTTATCGGTTGTTCTTTCAATGAGAGCAAAATTTCGGAAATTTTTCCACGCCGGTATTCTTCATAGATTTTTGTCAATTCTCTGACCAGAGTCACTTGGCGATTGCCATAAACCTGAAACATATTCTCTAAGGTTTCTGCCACACGATATGGGGATTCATAAAAAATCTGCGTTTCTGGATAAGCCTTCTTCATTTCCAAAAACTTTTTCTGCTCCCCCTTTTTTCGTGGTAAAAAGCCATAAAAAACATGAGGCTGAGGCACCAAACCTGAAGCGATAAGCGCTGTAATACCCGCTGAGGCGCCAGGGAGAGCAATGACATCAATATTTAGCTTAATCGCTTCAACAACCAAGTCATGACCCGGATCCGATATCGAAGGCATGCCTGCATCAGATACCTGAGCCACTGACTTTCCTGCCAAAAGAAAATCCAGAAGCTTGGGAATTTTCTCAAAGGAATTATGTTCATGAAAAGATTCTTGTGCAACTTTAATCTCAAAATGGTTTAAAAGTTTTTGAGTATTGCGCGTGTCCTCACTTGCCACCACGTCCACACTGCGCAATGTTTCTAGCGCACGTAGGGTCATATCCTGCATATTGCCAATGGGCGTGGGCACCAAGTAGAGTTTTCCAGCTTCTTTTTCTCCTTTGAAACTCCTTTGTATATTGATCATCTGTATAACAGCTCCAAACAGTCCAAGCAATTCTCACCATCTTGCAAACGTTCAGCATAATGCAAGTGGCATACATGAAAGCCTTCATTAAAAATTTGAATAAGATTTGGATTAGGCTCATTTTTTGATTTTGAGCTGGCTTTTCCTTCTTTCTTCTCAACATGGGCCAAACGCTCACGTAGCTTCTCATTTTCCATGCGAATTGTCGCATTTTCTCTTAAGGATTCATCAAGCGCATCACGTACTGCTGAAATCTGGCTCAATGTATAAGCTAAACTTTCTTCTAATAGTCCAAGTTGCACATAAATCTCATTCTTATCAATCATTGTTCCCCCCATAAATCACCTAAATCTTAAGACACCTTACATCTCAACCTCTGAAATATCAAACTCTTTTATCGTATGCTCAAGCTGTAGCTTAATTTTATTGTTCAAAATATTCAATCCGATAACTTTTCCTTCACCTTGCGCAGTCGTAATATGCTCACCAAAATCAGGGAAATTTTTTCGTGCTTCCCGGTAAAACTCGTCTTCATAGGACAGGCAACACATCAAACGCCCACAGAGACCATTAAGCTTACTTTGTTTCAAAGATAGGGACTGATTTTTAGCCATCTTAATCGAAACATTAGGAAATTCGTAGATAAATTCAGAACAACACAGCGGACGCCCACAAGGACCAACTCCTCCATAAATTTTTGCAGCATCACGCGCACCGATCTGTCTGAGTTCAATACGTGTACGGAAAGTCGCTGCCAATTCTTTCAGTAACTCTCGGAAATCTACTCTGTTTTCCGACGTAAAAGACACAAAGAGCTGACTCTGGTTTAAATTATAGGCTGCGTTGATGACCTTCATATCGATACCATGAGCAGCAACAATTTGACGAATCTTAGTACATGCTTTTTGCGAAAGTTCCTCCGTTGTTTCAATCAACTCCCTGTCTTCTTCCGTTACTGCACGCACAATCTCTCCCGAAGTGTTCATCTCACTTCCTTCCGGCAATTGCTTTATTACACGCCCATGACATTTTCCTTTTTCATTTTGGATAATGACTTGAGTTCTGGGCATAAGCGCTATGCAGCTACTTACAAAGGCGTTTTGCTCCCCATGCGTAAACTCTATTTTATAAATCATAGTATTTTCTTCCTATTTCAGTACTATATATTCTAAACAAGCTCCAAAGCGAACATTACTTTTCCACATCTTTTCTGCCTGAAAAGTACTTTGAAGCTTTTCAGACAGTTTCTCTTGATTAAACAGTTCTAAGAGCAATGAAAAAATAAGTTTCTGCCTCTCTTTTTCCTCAACATTCTCCACTACACTTGAAAGATAAAGAAAGGCTTCTCTCTGATCGGTTCTTATTAATTTTATCAGCTGTTGTAATTTATTGAGAGTCTCAGTAAACCAGGAGGCTCCTGCTATCTCCTGGGCCTCTTCAACAGAAGTGCAAATTCGTCCAAGCAGCTCTGCCTGTGTTTTTAATATGCCTCTATTTTCAAGAAATTCTTGCATATAAGCACTGTTTTTAGGAAAGCTAAAGACTTGTGCCCGGGACTTCACCGTTGGTAAAATCAAATTTTCGTTTTCTGTCAGCAAAAAAACATGGGTTGCGTTATCTGGCTCTTCAATGGACTTGAGGAGAGCATTCGCCGCATTACTATGCATTTTTTCTGCCTCAGTAATAATCACTACCTTTTGACTCCCCTCAAATCCAGACTGACTAAAAATCTCTGATAAGTCGCGAATCTGACCCGTCTTTATAGTTTGCCCTTCTGGACGAATGATGTGCAAGTCAGTAAACTCTTCCATTGCGACTAACCGACAATGTCGGCACGCTTCACAAGGTAGACCTTTCTTTGGATTTTCACAAAAAATCGCTTGGCTTAACCATATCGCCATATCAAAACTGCCGAAACCACCACTGAATAAATAAGCATGACTCAACTTATGGTTTTGCAAAATATGTTGAAATCTTTTATAAAGCATGGGCTGGATTTCTGCGATTTTCATAGAAACTCCTTAATTTTGAATTTTTATTACAAGAAAAACCTTTTTTTGATAGCTCTTAGCGTATCTGCAACAACTGTATCAATATCTTGACTTGCATCTATTGTGACAAAGCGTTCTGGGTCATGTTGCACAATTTCTAAATAACCTTGTCTTACTTTGCGGTGCATCTCAGCACGCTCCAAGTCAAGGCGGTTCAGCTCATCCGCTCTGTTCCTCATGATGCGCTCCAGTGCAATATCTGTATCAATATCGAAATATAATGTCAAATCTGGTTTAAGACCGTCTGTTGCAAATTCATTAAGCCAATTTACAGGTTCAACACCAAGCGCACGTCCATAACCTTGATAAGCAACTGAAGAATCAATAAAACGATCGACAAGCACAAGTTTCCCTGCTGCAAGAGCAGGGAGCATTTTCGTCTGCATGTGTAGCCGCCTTGCTGCAGCAAATAGCATCAGCTCCGTCTTGCTGTCAATTTCTGTATTTTCTGTGCTGAGAATTATCTTGCGAATTTCTTCTGCCACACGTACTCCGCCTGGTTCACGTGTTGCAAGCACTTCATATCGTGATTTTTCTAGTTCAGGAAGTATCCTTTGTAAAACCGTTGTTTTACCGGCTCCATCCGGTCCTTCCAGACTAATAAGTATTCCATTCATAACTTATATTATAGCAAAAAAGCAGGGAAGTTGCTTTTCTCCAAGTGTCCTATTCACTAAAATCTAGAAACGATTTTTTTTACTTTTTTGTCTGCAATTTGCTTGAATAGTATCCCAAAGTCTGAATCGTGTGTCAAAGTTCTTATAGATTTCTGTAAAGAGCATTGTGACAAAATTTATGCAGAAATTCTTATTTTGTAAACATTTTTTACCATATAAGTTTCTTATTTTACAAATGATTTCGCTTTTGTAAAATTTCTATATTATGGACATCTTTACCTTGCTATACTACTGTAATAATTGTATAATGAGAAAAGCAATTAATATTAAATACATCTAAGCGAAAGGATTATCATGAAAAAAATTCTTGTTGTTGACGACGAAAAGCCAATTTCAGATATTGTTAAATTTAATCTCGTCAAAGAAGGGTATGAAGTAGTCACTGCTTTTGATGGTGAAGAAGCTCTTGAACTCTTTGAATCAGAAAAACCAGACCTTATCTATCTTGATTTGATGTTGCCAAAAATTGATGGCCTTGAAGTTACACGTCAAATCCGTAAGACTTCTGAGGTTCCGATTTTGATGGTTTCTGCCAAAGATACAGAGTTTGATAAAGTTATCGGTCTTGAACTTGGCGCAGATGATTATATTACGAAGCCATTTTCAAACCGTGAATTGCTGGCGCGCATTAAGTCAAACTTGCGGCGAATTACAAACATGCCTGTGGAACAACCCAAAGATTCTAAAAAAGAATTGGTTATTGGTACTTTGCGTATCAATCCTACACACTATGCAGCCTACAAAAATGAGAAGCAGTTAGATCTCACACATCGTGAATTCGAGTTACTTTACTATCTTGCACAGCATCTTGGTGAAGTAATCACACGTGAAACATTACTTGAAACTGTTTGGGGCTATGACTACTTTGGGGATGTCCGTACTGTTGACGTTACCGTTCGTCGCTTGCGTGAAAAAGTTGAAGATACACCAAGCCGCCCACAATACGTGTCTACACGTCGCGGTGTCGGCTACTACATGAGCGAACCACATGAATAAATTCTTTAATTCGATAGTATTGAAAGGAGTAGTGATTCATCTACTTCTTTTTGGCATTTTTGAGATAATGAACAGTACATATTATCTTAGTGATACAAAAGCCCTCTTACTGTTTTTTATTTTTTACATCGTTACTCTGAGCTTGCTTATCTGGTACCTCAGCAATTTAGCTCAGACTGCAAACAAAATTTCCAATCAAGTTGATAATTTTCTAAATAATAACTATGAGAATCTCCAAAAATCAACGGAAAATGATGAACTCTCTACAGCCTATAATAAATTAATCACACTCGGACATGAAATAGAAGATCGGCAAGAACATCTCGAAAATCAAAGAAGCCAGCTTGAAAGCATTTTGACCTACCTTGTCGATGGCGTTATCACAACAGACAGACATGGACATATTAACTTGGCTAACCACGCAGCTCTGAATTTACTTGATCAGTCGAATGAAGGCATCCTCGGAAAAGAACTGATAGAGGTATTAAAAATATCCGACAAATATTCTTTTCATGACTTACTCCAGAAAGAGCCTGAACTGACCTTAAACACTGTAAACTGTGAAGGGGCAAGTGTCATTCTTCGTGTTAATTTCATGCTTTTTCGAAGCGAATCAGGCTTCATCTCTGGTATCATAGCCGTTTTGCATGACACAACTGAACAAGAAAAGACTGAACGTGATCGCCGCCTTTTTGTGTCTAACGTTTCCCATGAATTGCGAACACCTTTAACTTCTGTCAAAGCTTACTTGGAAGCATTAAACGATGGAGCACTCGCTGACCCCAACTTAGCTGCGAGCTTTGTTGACGTCTCTCTCAACGAAACAGACCGTATGATTCGCATGATTGGTGAGCTGCTAGAACTTTCACGCATGGATCAAGACAAAGTCAAACTTCATACTGAAATTATAAACTATGTTGACTTTATCAACTATATTCTTGATCGTTTTGATAAAATCATCGAAAAAAATTATAGAAACTTTAAAATTAAGCGCCAAATACCTCGCCAAGAAATCTGGCTTGAGATTGACACTGATAAGCTCTCACAGGTTATTGACAACATCATTAACAACGCCTTTAAATATTCGCCAAATGGTGGCACTATAACTGTAACGGTATGGTGTAATAACAATAAAGCATTTACCTCTATTGCTGACCAAGGTATAGGGATTCCTAAACCAGCGTTGTCTAAAGTTTTTGATCGCTTTTATCGCGTAGATAATTCTTCTCGAAACAGTCAGATTGGTGGTACTGGCTTAGGACTATCTATTGCCTACGATATCATGAAACTGCACAAAGGCGATATTCAGGTCACTTCTGATGGCAAAAATGGCTCAACTTTCACTCTGTCTTTCCCCTACAGTGATGAAATCAATCAAGAAAATAACGACTGGGAGGATTTTGCTGAATGAGTAAGGAAGCAGCATTTAAATATTCGATTTTAGCCTCTGGAAGTACTGGAAATTCTTTTTACTTAGAAACCCCAAAAAAGAAAATCCTTGTAGATGCCGGACTGTCTGGGAAAAAAATAGAAAGTCTTCTGAAAGAAATTGACCGTGATATCAAGGACATCGACTCCCTTCTCATCACGCATGAACATGGGGATCACATCAAAGGAATTGGGGTTCTTGCTCGAAAATACGGGATTCAACTCTACGCCAACGAACTGACTTGGCAAGAGTTGGACAGTAAAAATTCATTGGGAAAAATCCCGCATGAACAAAAACATGTTTTTGAAATGGGCAAAACTAAAACTTTCGGTGATATTGATGTTGAAAGTTTCGGTGTCAGCCATGATGCTATTGCCCCTCAGTTTTATCGTTTTATGAAAGACAATAAGTCTTTTGTTTTACTGACTGACACAGGTTATGTTAGTGATCGCATACGAGGAACGATTGAAAATGCAGATGCTTATCTCATGGAAAGCAATCATGATATCGAAATCCTGCGTATGGGAGGCTATCCTTGGAAGACAAAGCAACGTATCCTCAGTGATCAAGGGCATTTGTCCAACGAGGACGGTGCTGAAGCAGCCTTTAGGGTTCTAGGAAACAAGACAAAACGTATCTTCCTCGGTCATCTCAGCTTGAACAACAATATTCAAGAATTAGCCCACATGACCATGGACGGCTTTCTTGCTCAACATGACGTGGACACTAAGCGCGATGTACATATCATTGATACTAGTCATGAACATGCAAGCAAGCTCTATGATATTTAAGGTAAAGCTAGTAGTACATATGGCTTTCCTCTAAAGAGGAAACTAAAAAAATCGTTCAGTCACGCCTTTCTTTAGGCTAAGATTGAACGATTTTTTTGCTGATGAATAAGATTAATGGGTTTTATTGGTTGATGATGAGGGCGGGACGAGCACCGCCTTCAGGACCACCCCATGTATTAAGACGGTCGCCACCCATCCAGCCTCCCATGCTGACGATCCAGCCATGTCCTGATGCTCCGGGAGTACGAAGCATCCAATAAGCACCATATGGAGGAATGTGAGGTAGTCTCCGTTCTTGTCTATTAC
>NZ_DKXK01000087.1:0-20188 GCF_002492185.1 Lactococcus sp. UBA7128 | reverse complement strand
GAACTTGCAGCAACAGCGGGCACCTATGACTATCGAGCAGTGGAACAATCTACAAGACTATCAAAAAATTGGTGATTTCTGGGTTATTGACCATGAAACAGGTTGGGCCTATTGGGCCTCTCTACTAGAGCCAGGTCAAGCGACTTCTTACTTGTTAGATGCGGCAGAAATGCTGGATGCCATTGAAGATACTGTCTTTAACGGCTCTTACTACTACGGTATCCATGTGGACAGCGAACTTATCAGTCCGGGCGAAGAATTTACAGATGAGGCAGGTGCTTCGGGTAACTTGGCTGACTTCCTCACAGGTATCAGAAACAACGCGATGGACGGCGAGGGTTCTAATCCCCGTGCTGATGTAGACTCTCCACCATCAGCCTTTAACTTTGATGCTATGCTTCCTGGTCGTGTCTTCACTATGGAAGGGGAGCAGTACCGTTACTTAGAAGATATGGGTAATGGCAATCACATGATTATTCGCAATGAAGCAATTCGTTATGTTTCTTGGGAAGAGCAGAATGATGAGCTGGTTTCTTGGTACGCGGGACTTGATGATGAGGTGAAGGCTATGGTTCGTCCTGTCAATGTTCCTGCGCCAGAGAGTGTCCCTGATGTCGCGGATGGAGCTGTTCAGTGGAATCCAGACTATGGCCTACGTTTCCTGCCTTCCAACTTTAATGAAGCAGCATTAGGCGCTGTGGTCAATGATGTGACGACTATTGCGAGCACTGGTTCAGGCCGTGCCTTTGCCCTTTCTTTGGCAGATGTGGTGCGCTTATCAGGTCCTGAACAAGGCTTCCAAAATCATGCAGGACGTGTAGGAGCTAGAAGCAGTTTCTGGTGGTTACGTACTCCTGCAACATTAGATCTTGCTTGGAACGTGCGCCAACGTCAGATGGGACAACTCATTCCTTCTCCTGTTACAGATTTCCCAGGCACAGGAGGCGTTCGTCCTGCTTTAATCATCAACCAATAACATTAACAGCAAAAACACTCTTTTCGACATAGAAAAAGAGTGTTTTTTATGGTGCATCAATTTTGAGAATTAAGTGAAACTATAAGGAAATGCAAACTAGGTGAAAAGGCTATTTTGCATAAGCTTGACAAGCAAAAATGTCAAGTAGAACTTATTGTTCTATTGCAGAGAACCCGCGCTGAAATCAACTAGGTCAGCAATTTTTTGTTTTGTACATTTTTTAGAATAAGTCCGTAGTGAGCTTTTTATTTGATTTTGAGATATTTAGAGTTGCTGATAGAGTAGAAAACAAAATGATGAAATAAGAATGTGAGAAAAGAAACCTTTAGTATCAATGGGTATTTTAATTGCTGTACGCATTGTTATTATTTTAGAGATTGGAGGGAAGCTTTATATGGATAAGAAACAATTTTAGGATGAAATGCTAAGCGTGGTGACGAGTGAGGAAGCCAAAAAGGAGATAGAGTGAGGACTGAAGAATCTATAGCAAAAGGCCTTAATACCAGAAGGGATAATTAAATCGTATGAGATTGATTATGAAAGTATCGGGCATAATCCTATGGGGGATTATGTCTGATGTGATTGTAAATAATGATGATAAACTTAGAGTCTATAATACGTTAGTCAAAGAGTGTCTACTGGAAATTTGGCAACTGCTGGTGGTGGAAATAGATCTGCCTTAGAGGAGTTGCTAACAGATAAGAAGAAATAAATTGACATATTCAGAACTATGTTATAATGAATACTATGAAATTAAAAGTAAATGAAGAGGAGATGCTAGCCTTTGCCGAGCATTTGGGCAGCTTCTTTCAAGCACAGGATGTTCTTGTGCTGACAGGTGAACTTGGTGCGGGAAAAACGACCTTTGTAAAAGGCTTAGCGATAGGTCTGGGCATTCACCAGATGATTAAGAGTCCAACTTACACCATTGTCCGTGAATATGATGAAGGGAAACTTCCCCTGTATCATATGGATGTTTATCGTGCAGGTGATGATCCCGATAGCTTTGATCTTGATGACTATCTTTTTGGTGATGGTGTTTCAGTTATTGAGTGGGGGGAACTTCTGGGTTCAGCTTTGCCGGACCATTATTTGGAAGTAAGGCTGGATAAATATGTGGACGGCTTTGCTACAGATGCGGTACGTGAGTTAGAACTTATCCCGCACGGGCAACGCTACGAAGGGCTTTTAAGACAGTTATGAGTACAGAGTTACTTATTCGTGAGGCAAGGAAGAAAGACAGCTCAAAATTGATTGCTTTTCTTGATCAGGTTGGTAAGGAGAGCCATTTTTTGACCTTGGATGAGGCAGGAGTACTGATGACCGAGTCTCAGATGGAAGAATATTTGGAACAACTTTTCCAGAAGGATAACAATGCTTATTTCCTTGCCTTTTTAGGAGAAGAAATTGCGGGAGTTTTGCATATTACTGCTGATTTTCATTATCGTGTCCGCCATATTGGAGATATTTTTATTGCGGTCGCCTCAAAGTTTCAAGGTTATGGCATAGGGACGTTTCTTTTTGAAGATGCTCTCGAATGGGTGGAGGAAATAGGAGTATTAAAGCGTTTAGAACTCACAGTCCAAAAACGAAATAAAGCAGCCATCCACTTGTATGAAAAATTTGGTTTTACGATAGAGGCCATTCAAAAATACGGTGCACGTGATGAGCATGGAAATTTGATAGATGTCTATGTTATGGTGAAGTTTTTCTAGTGATTTTTGCAGATAACAAAGACTTATTCAGCACATTTTTGTGAGATAATGGATGCACGCAGTCTTTGCTGGAATTTTTATTTTTTTTTACAGTGTTTTAACGAGTTTTTTACTCATTTTAGGAAGAAATAGGTCTGGGACGTTTGTTATTCTTACGCCTTTTTTGTGGATTTGCCATGGAGCTTTTTGCATCTCTTGTTGTTTATTCGTAAAAATTTGATATAATCTTACTATGAAACTTTGGAAAAAATCGCTGCTGATGATTATGGGAATCATCGCCTTAACGGCAGGAGCAGCTACTGTCTATGTATCGACAGTCTTAAATAGCACAACACAAGCCTTCTCAAAGACTTATGCTGAAGCAGGTAATGCAGATGCAGAAAACATTATCAAAGCTACAGAGCCTTTAACTATTTTACTTATGGGTGTTGATACAGGCGGAGCTGGTCGTGGAGGATCAACCAGTTGGGATGGCAACTCTGACTCCCAAATTGTCATGACGCTTAATCCAAAAACGAATACAACGACAATGGTATCTATTGAACGAGATATCATGTCTAACATTCTGGATGAAAAAGGAAATGCTGTTTCGACACAGAAAGTGAATGCCGCCTATCCAATGGGATATAATGCTGGCGGGCTGGAAACAGGCGTTGAGTATGCTTTGAAAACCATTGGTGATCAAGCGGGAATCCCTGTTGATAACTTCTTGATGATTAACTTTGATGGGCTTGTCAATTTGGTGAACGATGTTGGGGGTATTGATATTGACAATACAACAGGGCAGACGCTCTACATCTCCGATACCGAACCAGAATATACGGAGCAAGTTCCACCAGGGAAACAGCACATTGATGGAAGACAAGCGCTTGTTTATGCACGTGATCGCCATCATTTACCTAATGGCGACTATGGACGTGCAGCGCATCAGCGAGAAGTTATTTCTGCAGTCATGAAAAAATTATTGGCGCTGAATAATATTACACAGTATCAAAAATTCTTAAATGATATTAGTAAGGACATCAAGACAAATATTCCAATCAATAGCTCTACCTTGACCTCTTTATTGGGCTACAAGGATTGCTTTAATAAAGTTGTTTCGATTCAGTATCAAGCTATTGGTTATACAAATCCAGCGGATGGTGGTTCTTACCAACTCTTGGCTAATAATACAGCACTTGCCGTTCAAAATGCTCTCCGTTCTTCTTTACAAAAAGAGACTGGAAACCGTTTAAGCGACAACTTGATTACTTATGAAACTTTGACTGGAAATGCACCAAGTTCATATTTTATGCCCTCTGCAACAGTAACAGAACATGGTAAATCAACAGTTTATGGTATTGATGTCGACGGATCATTTGTAAAACTAGACAGCAGCAACTCAACTGCCTATGTGTCAACAGATGGCAGCGCTGCAACAAGCGATAAGCCGGCATCTTCTGATGAGACAAAGAGTAGTGCAGAGCAGTCAAGCTCCCCTAGCGTTCCCTACAGTGGTGCAGCAGATGATGGAACGGGTTATTATGGAGATGGAACTACAGTTCCAGGATCTGGAGGAGCGGTGGCAGACGACACAACCACCTATGCGAATCCTTATGCAGGTCAATAATTGCTTCAATTAGAAAAATATGATAGACTAGACGGGTAGTGAAAAATTCTACTTGTTTACTTTGGTCCGATAGCTCAGCTGGATAGAGCATTCGCCTTCTAAGCGAACGGTCGAGGGTTCGAATCCCCCTCGGATCATGATGCCAAACCTCGCTCCGCCTTTGTGGCGGGGCTTTTTTATGTTTTGTACCTAACCTATTTTTATTTTTCTTAAAAATTGCTTGTATAGCTTGTAATTGATGATTTATTCATATATAATGACTTTAAATAAAGATAGCGCTTTCGATACGGCGTTGGAATCCAAAATAAAGTAAAGGCGGTGATACTGTCATGGAAAGTGAGAAGCAATAGCAGTGACTACATTTTCATCGGTATGGTCAGATAATGACAAAAATATTTGTCTAGAAATCAAAGAAAGTTACTATGAAAGAGTTAATAAGTAAAATTCTTTCATCAAGTGCGTCATTATTGTTATTATCTGGAGCCGTAGGCCCCACTGTATCTGTGTTTGCAGAAGAATTATCACCTCATAAGATAGAAAGTAGAGGGATTTCTACAACTGCTTATTTTTGGAAAGTTGATAGCAAAACCACTAATAAATATTATTATGGCGGGTGGCGGACTGGTCTAATTGGTAAAGGGCCGGCGACGCTAAGTGTTAATCAATCTTCAAGTTTAAGTCGCTCGGTTAGCGCTTCCATATGTGGCTCTTATCCTGCTGGTCAGGCTACAATTGGAGGCTCGCTAGGTGTGACTATTGGGAAGAGCTATACTTATGGAACAAATTATTCAATAACTGTTCCTAAAAGTAAAAGGTATCAAATTATAGTTCGTCCATATTTTAAACAGGTTAAAGTAGTTCAGCGCCAATGGATTAAAACAGGAACCGTTAGTTCTAAAACTCCAAAGACAGCTGTTGCATATGTAAATATATTCCAGTATTGGGATTTATAGTTATAAAGTAGTTTAAGGAGGAGAATATGAAAACTTATATTCCTGTTGATATCGGCTTAGTTTTATTCTTTGCCTTGTATGTTTTTAGTTATTGTGTTTATTATTGGGTTCCTAATGATGGTTTTACAACTAAGTATGCTCTACTTGGAACTCCGTTAATTTTTATTCCTCTTGTTTTTATCGCTTGGGGAATCGTAAATTTATTCCGTGAATATGTTTCAAATATTAGTTCAGAAGAATGATTTACATAATGAATTGACTCTCTGTTAGGGCAGAGAGTTTTTTGTTAAATAGTAAATATGTTATGACATAATGGGCTATTCTTATAGGTGAATCTCTATGTCTATAGGGGGCTTGTGCCAAATTTTGTGCCAAATCTATTTTAAATAATCAGTATAGTTAGGGTACAAGAAGTTAATATAGAGCGAATTATTTTTCGGGTTCATAGGGAGAATAAAAGGAAAGTGAACATAGTACTGATGGTTGAAGTAGACGCGCTAAGTACCAGCAACATTGCTTTTCAAATGAAGTATTTTGGATAGAGAGAAGGAAGCTGGCTTTAGTCAAAATGTAAAAACAAAGGTATTAATCATAGTATTCTTGTCTACTTGGTCAAGTATTTTTTTCATTTTTGGGAGTTTTATCTTCAAGCACGTTTACCGTCCTTTATCTTTCTGATATAAAAAACGACATGGGCATTTTTGACTCTTCTCTAGACTGATGTCAATGTTTTGATTAAACAGTTTCTGTTTCAATTATTATACGGTGTAAAGAGGGGAAAGGAAGTTTTGGAGGGGGTAAAAAAGAATGGAAATGAATGGGAATTTTAGATTCGCTTGGACAAATATATACTTGATTTTTTGCTATAATATAAGCATGACTAGATATATGGCAACGATTGCTTATGATGGCACAAATTTTGCAGGATTTCAAACGCAAAACAATCAGCGGACAGTGCAGGAAGAGATTGAAAAAGTCTTGACAAAATTAAATTCTCATCAGTCCGTAATATTGCAAGCTTCAGGCCGAACAGATTCAGGTGTCCATGCGCATGGTCAGCGGATTCATTTTGATTTGCAAGGGCAGCGAGATGAGGAACGTTTACGTTTTGCTTTGGACACGCAAACTCCATCGGATATTGCCTTTCATGAAGTCACACAAGTTGAAGAGGACTTCCATGTTCGCTTTAACAAGCATGAAAAGATTTATGAGTATTTTCTGGAAAACAGTAAAGTTCGGAGTCCCTTTTACCGCCTTTATCGTGCACATTTTCGCTACAATCTGGATGAAGATTTGATGCGGCAAGCCCTAGCGGATTTGATAGGAACGCATGATTTTACTGGCTTTACAGCAGCTGGTGCTACGGTTGAAGACAAGGTGCGGACGATTACTCAGGCTGAACTTGTGAAGCTTGACGAAGAAAATTACAAGTTTATTTTTCGTGGTAACGGTTTCCTTTATAAGCAGGTTCGTAATATGATGGGAACTGTTATCAAAATAGGAAACGGGCGGATGCCTGTTTCACAGATTAAAAAGATTTTAGAAAGTAAAAATCGTGACCTAGCAGGTCCGACTGCGGCCCCAGAAGGGCTCTATCTCAAGGAGGTAATCTATCTTGACTAAAAACGTTGTTGCTGTTCATGACATTTCTTGCGTAGGGCGCTGTTCATTAACAGTCGCACTCCCCATTATAAGCGCTTACGGTATTGAATGCCGTCTTTTACCAACTGCGCTTTTGTCAACACACACAGGAGGTTTTACGAACTTTACTTATCTTGATTTGACAGATGAAATGCGCAATATTATCAAAGCTTGGAAAGAACTAAATCTCCATATGGATGGGATTTACAGTGGTTTTATGGCCTCTGCCGAACAAATTGACGTGCTCAAAGAGTTGATCGATATATATAAAGATGCGAATAATCTTGCCATAATCGATCCTGTTATGGCCGATCACGGGGAACTTTATAGTGTGTTTGACATGCATTTTGTAGAGAAAATGGGCGAACTCTTGCCTTATGCGGATGTTCTTTTACCAAATATTACAGAAGCCTGCCTCCTAACGGGAACACCCTATCAAGAAGGGGTGCAGACAGAAGCCTTCATTGAAATGCTCATCGAAAAATTACAAGCACGAGGGGCAAAAAATGTCGTTTTGACTGGTGTCATGCTTGATGAAAAATATGTTGGAGCTGCTGCCGCAAGAAGCACTGGACAGATTGACTATGTTTTTGCAGAAAAATTACCTGGCGCTTATCATGGTACAGGAGATATTTTCGGCTCTGTTTTATCCGCAGAGTTGACCAATGGCAAAACGTTAACCGCAGCAACACGAGAAGCTGTTGACTTTGTAGTCAAATCAATAAAAAATACACCAAAGTCTGCCGACAAGCGCTATGGTGTAGAGTTTGAACAAACATTGAAAAGCAAAAGGAAGCAGGATAAATGAAGTACTCAACTAAAAGATTAACCCTCTTGGCGCTGTTAGCTGCATTGACATTTGTACTAGGCTATTTCACGAAAATACCTATTCCTGGTGGTTATTTTACCTTACTTGATGCGGGTATTTTCACGACAGCGATGCTTCTTGGAAAACGTGAAGGTTTAATCGTTGGGGCCCTGGCAGGCTTTCTCAATGACTTTATTGCTGGATATACTGCATATATGTTTTTCACCTTAGTCATTCATGGGCTACAAGGTTATTTGGGTGTAGCAACAAAAAACAAGGCACTTAATTACTTGCTGGCTACTCTGGTTATGGTCGGTGGTTATTTTGTGGCGGATATGTTTATTGTCGGAAGCTTAGCAGTGGCCTTGCCAGATATGGCAATTAATGCTGTGCAAACCAGTGTAGGCTTTGTCGTTGCCTTACTCCTCACAGAAATTCTTAAGAAATCAGGTGCGCTTCATGGACTTAAAACAAATTAAAGAAGAAACAAAAATTATTATTGAAGATGTTATTGAAAAGACAGAGATAAAACCCGGACAAATTTTTGTCCTGGGATTATCCAGTTCCGAAGTCAATGGTGGTAGGATTGGCAAGAATTCATCAGCAGAGATTGGCGAAGTAATTGTCGGAACAATTTATGAGGCGCTTAAGACGCGGGGGATTTATTTAGCTGTCCAAGCTTGTGAACACCTTAACCGTGCCTTACTTGTAGAGCAAGAATTGGCAGACAAAAAAGACTTGGAAATCGTTTCTGTTGTTCCGCAGCTCCATGCAGGAGGCAGTGGGCAAGTGGCAGCTTATAAGCTTTTTAAGGCACCGGTCGAAGTTGAGCATATCACGGCATATGCTGGTCTTGATATTGGAGACACAGCTATTGGAATGCACGTGAAGCATGTTCAAATCCCTGTGCGACCTGTCCTAAAAGAACTTGGGGGCGCGCATGTCACCGCTCTTAAATCACGCCCTAAGCTTATAGGTGGAGAACGTGCAAGCTACCAGTAAAATACCTGTATTTGCATATCAGTTGGTAATGAAGGTAAAGTGTGAGAAAATGAACTTAACAATAAAGAGGGAGGTGCAGATGACAAATAAAGTCGAAGTAGATGACCTCAGAGAGAAACCAGTTGCTCGCGAGTCCTACTGATATTCACTAATTTCTAAAAGGAGGGGAGATATTCTTACCCTCTTTTTTGCTCCCTATAAAATCAAGGACCTTGACAAAAAAACGAAAATCAGATAAAATAATGTTCGGGCACCGCTTTTTGCGGTAAAGTCAGAAGCTCCCTTACGAAAGGGAGCTTATTTTTTTATTTCGCGACTCACATTTGTGGCTAAAACCACTAAATGTTCGATGGCAAGCTCTACGGAGCTTTGCCTAAGCGCCTCGTTAGGAAAAATAAAAAGCAACTATTTTTCCATCATATTTTCCCAGGCTTAATATAGAAAACAGAGGAGATTTCGCATTGGCAACTAAGTATATTTTCGTCACAGGTGGTGGTACATCATCAATGGGTAAAGGTATTGTTGCAGCGTCTTTGGGACGTTTGCTCAAAAACCGAGGCCTTAAAGTAACTGTACAAAAATTTGACCCATATCTTAATATTGACCCAGGGACAATGAGTCCTTATCAACACGGTGAGGTTTTTGTTACAGATGATGGCGCTGAAACAGACCTTGATCTTGGGCACTACGAGCGTTTTATTGATATCAATCTTAATAAATACTCAAATGTAACTTCAGGTAAAGTTTACTCTGAAATTTTACGTAAAGAGCGTAAAGGGGAGTATCTTGGAGCGACAGTTCAAATGGTGCCTCACGTTACAGATACACTAAAAGAAAAAATTAAGCGTGCGGCGACAATGACAGATGCAGATGTTATCATCACTGAGGTAGGTGGAACAGTAGGTGATATGGAATCCCTGCCATTCATTGAAGCCTTGCGCCAAATGAAAGCGGAAGTTGGTTCAGATAATGTAATGTACATTCACACTGTCCCAATCCTTCACTTGCGTGCAGCTGGTGAGTTAAAAACCAAAATTGCACAAAATGCGACAAAAACATTGCGTGAATATGGTATCCAAGCCAATATGTTGGTGCTTCGTACAGAAGTCCCAATCACACGTGAAATGCGCGACAAAGTAGCCATGTACTGTGACGTTGATCCTGAAGCAGTTATCCAGTCTCTTGATGTGGAACATCTCTATCAAATCCCGTTAAACTTGCAAGAGCAAAACATGGATCAAATCGTTTGTGATCACTTGAAACTTGATGCTCCTGCAGCTGATATGACAGAATGGGCAGCAATGGTTGACCACGTGATGAACCTTAAGAAAAAGGTCAAAATTGCTTTGGTTGGTAAATATGTAGAACTGCCAGATGCTTACATCTCGGTGACAGAAGCGCTGAAACATGCCGGATATCCAGTAGACAGTGATATCGAATTAGACTGGGTAAATGCAAATGACTTGGATGACAGCAATGCTGCTGCGCGCTTGAAAGATGCACATGGTATCATCGTTCCTGGAGGATTTGGTCAACGTGGTTCAGAAGGTAAAATTTCAGCCATCCGTTATGCACGTGAAAATGATGTACCAATGTTGGGAATCTGTCTTGGTATGCAAATGACTTGCGTGGAGTTTGCACGTAATGTTTTAGGCATGGAAGGGGCACATTCTTACGAATTAAATCCAGAAACACCGTATCCAATCATTGATATTATGCGTGACCAAGTCGATGTTGAAGACATGGGCGGAACTTTACGTTTGGGTCTTTACCCATCAAAACTAAAAGCAAACACTAAAGCACGTGCGGCTTATAACGATGTTGATGTTGTACAACGTCGTCACCGTCACCGCTATGAGTTTAACAATAAGTACCGTGAACAGTTTGAAGCTGCTGGCTTCACATTCTCCGGTGTTTCCCCAGATAACCGTCTGGTCGAAATTGTTGAGTTGACAGACAAGAAATTCTTCGTTGCTTGTCAATATCACCCAGAATTACAATCACGTCCAAACCGTCCAGAAGAGCTCTACCAAGCCTTTGTTAAAGCTGCTGTTGAAAACATGTAAAAATAAAAATCCCTACCTATAGTTGGGGATTTTTTGTGTATAGTTTTTAATATTGTTTCCCATCATAATTTGATATACTGGTTTTATTATTGAGGGAGGGGGGGAACCATGTCAGAATATCAACGTATGATTTCAGGTCAACTTTACAGTGCAGCTAAGATTGAAAAAGAGTATAATCCACAAACATCAAGGGCACTTGCTCAAAAGATAAATCAAATCAGCCTACTGGAACAGGAAAAAATTATTGCCTTAGAAAAACAACTGTTTGGAAGTACAGGAAAATCTATTTATGTGAATCCGCCACTTCAAGTTGATTATGGTTTTAACACGCATATTGGTGAAAACTTCTATGCCAATGTCGACTGTATCTTTTTGGATGTTGCACCGATTACTATTGGAGATGATGTGATGTTTGGTCCTCGTGTGAGCCTGATTACACCGCTGCATCCTATTGATGCAGATGTCCGTGCTCGTGGCCTTGAATACGCAAAGCCAATCACTATTGGAAATCGTGTATGGCTCGGCGCAGGTGTCATCGTGAATCCTGGTGTTACCATTGGCGAGGGAACGATTGTCGGATCAGGGGCAGTAGTGACAAAAGATCTGCCCGCACATGTTATTGCAGTGGGAAATCCTGCCCGTGTCTTAAGAGAAATTAGCGAGGAAGATAAACATTACTGGGAAAAGCAGGAAAGTGATTATCATGAAACAAAAAAAGCAGACTAAAAGCTGCTTTTTTATATATCAGTCATTTAAGAGAGATTATTTCTTTGGTTGAACCACTCCGACTTCACTAATAAGTAAAACGAAAAGTCCGAATACAAGTGAGACAATCAAAGTGCTCAATGGCTCGTCAGGTACTCCAGCAAGTGCAGTTATAATGTAACCTACAACTTCGCCAATAACAGCCGACCAGAAAAGAGTTACAAGTACTTTCATAATGATTCTTCTTTCGATTTTTCTTCAAAATAAAGTATAATACTATTAGAACTAAAATTCAAGAATAATGCGAAAAATAGTGTAAAAAATAAACAGAAAGGGGCCATATGTTCGCACAACTCAATACCAAAACGGAATATAGTTTTCTCGATAGTGTTGTTCGAGTCCAAGACTATCTGCGGATAGCAGAAAAACAGGGCTACAAACAACTGGGCATTTGTGATGTGGGAAATCTTCATGGAGCCTATCGCTTTGCGATAGAAGCGCAAAAAAGAAACTTACAGCCTATTATAGGAATAGAGCTGGTTTTTGAGTTGGAAAACTTGCCTGTTTCAGTTAGCTTTATCGCGAAAAATACTGAAGGATATAAAAATCTTTTAAAAATTTCTTCGAGTCATAACTATGGTCGACGTCGCTTTTCAGATATTGAAGGCTTACTAAATAATGTGGCTTTAGTTGTCTCAGAATCCTATGCCAATCTATCTGTCCTGTCTCAGATTCAAGCAGAAATATATGTTGGGATTTCTACTCATACGACAGGGAAAATGTCGTTCAAGCTTCCTGCCTTGCCTTTTCAGCCGGTGCGCTATCTCACTTTGTCAGATAATGAGAGCTTAGAAGTTTTGCATGCGATTCGTGATCTTAGACCCTATGATCAGAGTTTGACCTTATCAAACGACCAGCTTTTACAAAGACCAGAATTTTACGAAAATTTCTATAGGCAAAATAACCCACAGGCTTTGGCAAATCTTGAGCATTTGGTTCAAGATATTTCTTATGATTTTAGTGAAAAATTAGAGCTGCCTCAATTTGATAGGAGAAGAAATGCGGCAGAACTTCTTCGCGAAACAGCAGAAGTAAACTTACCAGAGGGGAAAGTTTATCGTGAGCGCTTAGATCATGAGCTTTCGGTTATCCATCAGATGGGTTTCGACGACTATTTCCTCATCGTTGCAGATCTACTTCGCTATGCGAGTGATAATAACATCTATTGCGGAATGGGCAGAGGTTCAGCTGCGGGTTCCCTTGTTGCTTATACCTTAGGCATCACACATGTTGACCCTGTGGCTAACAATCTTTTCTTTGAGCGCTTTTTAAATCCAGAGCGTGTCGCCATGCCCGATATTGACATCGACATGCCTGATACAAAGCGTGCGGAACTTTTGGCCTATATGAAACGCCGCTATGGTAGCGATCATGTTGCGCAGATTGTGACTTTCTCTACCTTAGGAAAGCGCCAAGCCCTACGTGATGTAGGAAAAGTATTTGGCATGAACGAGGCAGAGTTGTCTAACTTGACACGCATGCTTGTAAACCGATTTGGTTCTCTTCGTGACGAATATGAAGAAAATCCTAAGCTAAAGTCCGAAATTTTGCGAGACGGCAGGCTGCAAAAAGTTTACGAGATAGCTACGCGTATTGAAGGTTTACCCCGCCAGACATCGACACACGCTTCTGGTGTGGTGCTCAGTCAAGAGTCACTTGTCAACTATGTTCCCTTAAAGCCCTCGGATGATCTCGCTTTGACACAATATGAGGCTCCCGATATAGAGGAGATTGGTCTTCTAAAAATAGATTTCTTGGGTTTGCGTAACCTTACTATCGTTGAGCGTTTGTGTGAGCTGGTGGAAAAACGGAAAAGCATTAGGATTAATCCTCTGAAGATTAATCTAGAGGATGAAGAAACTCTGGCGCTTTTTCGTGCAGGCAATACGCTAGGAATTTTTCAGTTTGAAAATCCTCAAATGAGACGCTTCCTCCGAAATCTTACTCCGACTAAATTTGAGGATATTGTGGATGCGACTTCAATCTTTCGCCCTGGTCCGTCTCAGTTTATCCCTGAATTTGTGGCGCGGCGACACGGGCAAGAAGAGATAGAAGTCATTGACGATACGCTGACGGATATTTTAGCACCGACCTATGGGATTATGATTTATCAAGAACAGATAATGCAGGTAGCCCAACGTTTTGCAGGTTTTTCTTTAGGAAAAGCGGATGTGTTACGTCGCGCGATTTCAAAGAAAAAAGGTAAGGAATTTGAAGAACTGCAAGCAGAGTTTTTGGCTGGCAGTTTAAAAATGGGTCATACAGAAGAAAAAGCCTTAGAGATATACCGTTTGATTGAACGTTTTGCAAACTATGGGTTTAATCGCTCACACGCTTATGCTTATGCTGCTCTGGCTTTTCAGATTGCCTATTTTAAGGCGAATTATCCAGATGAATTTTACGAAGTGCAACTGCGCGACCGTAAAAGAGAAATGATGATTCAAGATGCTCTAGACAATGCCTTTCAGATGGAGCGCCCTGTGATTAATCGGATGCCTTATCATGATCGTGTGGAAAACAAGAAAATTGCTCTCGGCTTGGCAAATGTTAGAACTGTTCCTAGAGATATGGCTTTCTGGATAGTTGAAAATAGACCTTTTGCTGACTTGTCGGATTTGGTGAAAAAATTACCGCAGAACTTCCAGAAGCAAGAATATCTTTTGCCCTTGATTCAGATTGGGGCATTTGATGATCAAGAAAAAAATAGAGGAAAATTGGCGAAAAACTTGCCTACTTTGATTGACTACACTCAAAATATACAGTTGGACCTCTTTGGGGACTCGGCTTTGAAGTTTTCTTATCAAGAGGCTGAGGATTACTTGCAGTCAGAGAAGTATGAGTTTGAAAAACATTTCATGGGTGTTGGCATTACTCCGCATCCATTGCAAACGCTGGCGCTCAAACTAAAGGGACATTTTACTTATATCCAAGATTTGCAGAAGAATAAAAGAGCGGTTATTTTAGTAGAACTGCTTTCCATTCGAACGCATCGGACGAAAAACGGTGAAACGATGGCTTTCTTGGCAGGAACAGACAGTAAAGAAAATTTTGATATCACTCTTTTTCCGGAAAATTATCGGCGCTACATGGCTGATTTGGAAAAAGGGAAGTTTTATCTGATTTCTGGAAAAATTTCCGAAAGAAATGAAAACTTGCAAATGATCGCAGACAGGATTACAGAAGTCGAAGATACTCAACGCAAACTTTGGCTAAATCTTGCCGATACACGCCACAATAAAAATGTCTCTCGGATATTGCGAGATTTTCCGGGAGCAATACAAGTTATTTTACATTTTGCAGACACTAAAAAAACCACACAGACACAAGTCTATGTGGAAGAAAGCGAGTTACTTTTGAAGAAATTGGAAGCTTATGTCTTAAACGCTGTTTATAAATAGCGTTTTTTAATACGCTGCGGTTATTGTAGTTAAAGACTTATTGGTATTTTCGAATGAGGGGGAAACTTCACACTAACCCACATAGCCATAAATAGAAAACCACATTAATAGAGCTGCCCCTAAAACAAAAAGATGCCAAATGACGTGCGCAAAGGGAAATTTGTAGCGATAGATAATAGCACCGACAGAATAAATGATGCCGCCCCCTACCAAGAACCAGAAGCCATAAGCAGGCAGCAGTTGCCACAAGGGATAGATGGCAAAAAGAATAATCCACCCCATAACGATGTAGAGGATTGTCGAACCTCTGGGTACCGTGTTCCACCGTGGCAAATAGATGGCTGTTATAACAATTCCTGAAATAGCACATATCCACACAAGAGCAAGCATGCTCCAGCCCATCCAGTTTCCAAGTGTGATGAGACAGTAAGGAGTATAAGTTCCTGCAATAAGCAAGAAGATTCCACTATGATCAAAAACTTGAAAGACTTTTTGAGCACGTGTAAAGTGCAGGCTGTGTGCCAGTGTCGAAAAAAGAAAAAGCAGAACAAGCGAAGCACCATAGATTGAAAAGGCGACAATCTGCAGAGGGGAATTATTGGAAACGCCTTTAAGTATAAGCAAAACGAGTCCAGCAATCGCAAGGCCGGTTCCTATCCCATGTGTGACAGCATTAAAGACTTCATTAACAATTTGATAAGCACGAGAAGCTTGCTTTTCCATTGATATCCTTCTTTCTATGAGATTTTTCTTTCTAAAATCAAAAAAATTTCAAATTTAAATAAGAGCATTAGCGAAAATGGAGTTCATTTGATATAATATTAATATATCTTAACATAGATTGTTTAGAAAAGAAATCGAAGTCTTTTTATTTTGATTTGGAGAAAATATGGCAATTAAAATTGTGACAGATTCATCAATAACTGTTGAACCAGAATTAGTAGAAAAATATGACATTACTGTGGTTCCGCTGTCTGTAACCATCGAGGGAACA
The DNA here is from genome assembly GCF_002492185.1 of Lactococcus sp. UBA7128. Taxonomy (NCBI): domain Bacteria; kingdom Bacillati; phylum Bacillota; class Bacilli; order Lactobacillales; family Streptococcaceae; genus Lactococcus; species Lactococcus sp. UBA7128. The sequence goes on along the minus strand of NZ_DKXK01000087.1, from coordinate 4,261 downwards.
ACTTACCTTGATTCAGATTTATCATTGAACGCTTTCGTGGAAAAAATGAAAGGTTCAAAAGCTTTACCTAAAACAAGTCAACCACCTGTTGGTGTCTTTGCAGAAACATATGAAAAGCTTGCAAGTACAGAGGATGAGATTATTTCCATCCACATTACCGAGAGTCTGAGTGGAACTGTGCAAGCAGCGCGTCAAGGTGCAATGCTTTCTGGACGCAATGTTACCGTTTTAGACAGTGATTTTACGGACCAAGGCTTAAAGTTTCAAGTTATTGAAGCTGCGCGCTTAGCCAAAGAGGGCTTGAGCAAAGAAGAAATCCTGCAGAGCATCAACCATGTTCGCGAAAATACAGAACTTTTCATCGGTATCTCAACATTGGAAAATTTGGTAAAAGGTGGTCGTGTTAGCCGTACAAAAGGTATTGTCGGAAGTCTTTTGCACGTCCGCATTGTCATGGAACTTAAGGACCGTGAACTAGGTGTGATGATGCGTGGGCGTGGAAATAAAACTTTCACAAAATGGTTGGATGAAACAGTAGAACATGTAGCATCATCTGGACGAAAAATTCGTGAAATTGGTATTTCTCATGTAGAAGCACTTGATTTTTCACTTAAAGCCAAGGAAGCACTACAAAAATTTGTCGAAAAACCAATTTCTATTTTGGATACAAACTCTACGATTGCAACACATACAGGACCTGGTGCTTGGGCTGTTATGATTGATTATGAGTAAGAAACTGAAAATTCTTCTTGAACTTGCTGGCTTCTTGTTAGCAAGTTTACTTGTATTTTCCGTACTCTCGATGATGTTTGCACCAGCTGGAAATCGTTTAAAAAATCAAGCACAAAAACAAGATAAAACGATAAATTATGTTGCGCTGGGCGACTCGTTAACAGAATGTGTTGGAGATGCGACTGGTCAAGGAGGTTTTGTTCCGCTTTTGGCTAAAGAGATAGAAAATCGATATACTGTCAAAGTGGCAGCGCAAAATTTTGGACATGCGGGAGATACCAGTACTCAGATTTATAACAAAATGCAGAGTGATGACATCCAGAAAGCTCTAAAGCATGCGGATTTTATCACGCTTACTGTTGGTGGAAATGATGTTATGAAGGTGATTCGTGATAATGTTTCTAACCTATCAAAGTTAGGAGAAAAAGACTTTGAGCAACCCGCAAAGGATTATCAAAAACAGTTAAAAAAGATATTTGAGAATATCCGTCAGACTAATCCCAAGGCGCATGTCTATGTGCTGGGCATCTATAATCCTTTTTATCTAAATTTTCCTAATATCACAGCCTTGCAAAATATCATTAATAACTGGAACACTGCCACAGAAGCACTCGTGAGAGAAGAAAACAATGCTAGCTTTGTAGCTATCAATGACTTGCTTTATAAGGGAATTGATGGAGAGTCAGGAATTTCTGAAAGCAAGGGTCAAACAAATGATTTACTCTATGCAGCAGACAGTTTCCATCCTAATAATATAGGCTATCAAATCATGGCTAATGCAGTGTTCAAAGAATATCAGGTGAACAATGAAAAATAAAAAAACAATTTGGAAATGGCTTTTTCTTGCCTTACTTGCTATAAATCTAGGAGGCGTAGCTTTTGTTGCCAGTCGAATATTTAATGTAAGAGATCAAGCAAGCTTAACAAATGTCCCTACAGTTTCTGAGGCGACAGAAGTGGGCAAAGCAAGTACAAATAGAGATCAGTTGAATCAGTTGATTAACACCTATCTTCAGGATTTTCAAACACCAGAGATGAGTTATAAGTTTTACCTGTCTAATCAGGCTGTTTTAGAAGCTTCTTATCAACTTTTCGGTCAAAAAATTCCTCTTTATATATACTTTGAACCCTTAGCTTTAAACGATGGTTCCATTGCGCTTCAAGTAACAAGTGTGTCTGCAGGAACGCTTGACCTTCCAACGAGTGCTATACTGAGTTATGTGAAGTCAAGCATCAAGCTTCCAAGTTTCGTTGAGGTCTTGCCAGCAAAGGATCAAGTTGTGGTTCATTTGCCACGACTTGCCTTAGCAGATAACCTGTATTTAAAGGCAGATCAGCTAGATTTAGTCAGTGGAAATTTCATTTTTAATTTGATGATTAAATCTTAAAATCACTTAAAAACCGCAGAAAAACGCTGTTTAGGCTTGCAAAGGTCCACAACATTTGATAAAATGAAAAGTGCCTAATAAGAACAGGTAAAACAAAATATGGAGGACATTTTTAAAATGGCTAACAAACAAGATCTTATCGCTGAAGTTGCAGCAAAAGCTGGATTAACTAAAAAAGATGCTGAAAAAGCAGTTAACGCTTTCGGTGAATCAGTGACTGAATTCCTCGCAAAAGGAGAAAAAGTTCAACTTATCGGTTTCGGTACTTTCGAAACTCGTGAACGTGCTGCTCGCGAAGGTCGCAACCCACAAACTGGTGCAGCTATCAAAATCGCAGCAACTACAGTTCCTGCATTTAAAGCTGGTAAAGCTTTGAAAGACGCTGTTAAATAATCTAGCGTAGAAATACTGATACCGTGGAGAACCATGGTATTTTTTTGTTTGGAAAAAATAAGAGCAGAAGCTGAAAGGAGCAACAGAAAAGTTTCTTCTTTTTATCTAAGGCATGACTTTATCTTGCGTAGAGAAAGATGAATATCCAGATTTTTCAGTCCGATCAGTTTTCGGTTTTTAAGCTGTAAAAAGCAAGAAAAAAGTGATAGAATGAAAGGATGAGAAATGCCTTATTTCTCTAGTAGAAAGGCATTGAACGATATTCAGAAATGAGGACGAAAAGATCATTTATTTTGATAATTCAGCCACGACAGCTATCCATCCAGAAGTATTACGCACCTATACAGATGTTGCCACTAAAATTATGGGGAATCCTTCAAGTTTGCACAACTTAGGCTCAACAGCGACACGTCTTTTAGAGGCTTCACGCCGTCAAATTGCCGAATTACTCCATGTGCACTCGGACGAGATCTTTTTTACAAGTGGGGGAACAGAAGGTGATAACTGGGTACTCAAAGGTGTTGCTTTTGAAAAGGAAAAATTTGGCAAGCATATTATTATTTCTGCTGTAGAGCATCCAGCAGTTAAGAACACAGCAGCTTGGTTAGCTGCACAAGGCTTTGAGGTTGAGCTAGCCCCTGTTGATGAAAAGGGCTTCGTCAAATTGCCAGAACTGGAAGCCCTCATTCGTGAGGACACGATTTTGATATCTGTAATGGCGGTTAATAATGAAGTAGGCGCTATTCAGCCCATCAAGGGAATTGCAAAACTTCTAGAAGACAGGCCAACGATTTCTTTTCATATCGATGCAGTACAAGCCATTGGGAAAATTGCTGTTGAAGATTTTATGTTGGAACGTGTTGACTTTGCGACCTTTTCTGCTCATAAGTTTCATGGCCCACGTGGTGTAGGTTTTCTTTATGTTAAATCAGGAAAACGTTTAACCCCTCTGCTGCATGGAGGAGGTCAAGAGAACAATAAACGTTCGACAACGGAAAACTTAGCAGGGATTGCAGCAACAGCTAAGGCGCTTCGTCTTAATCTAGAAAACTTTGAGCAGAAGACTGAAAAAATTCGCCAAATGAAGGCCGTTATTTTTGAGGAATTTTCCAAACAAGAGAAGGTCATCCTATTTTCGGGAATGGAGAACTTTGCGCCGAATATTCTCACTTTTGGAATACGCGGTGTCCGAGGAGAAGTGGTTGTCCACGCTTTCGAAAAGCATGAGATTTATATTTCAACAACTTCAGCATGTTCCTCAAAGAAAAATGCAGCTGCTGGTACACTCATGGCAATGCATGTCAAGCCAGACCTCGCAACAAGCGCAGTGCGCATTAGTTTAGACCATACCAACAATATGTTAGAAGTTGAGACTTTCCTTACCATTTTCCGAAACATTTATCAGGAAATGCTTAAAGTTGCAGGATGATTGTTAACTGTTATCACTGTTTTAGGTGAAAGGCATTTCTAAAAGGTTTTGGCAAAGGAGAGAGTCAAAAACTTTTGAAGAAACTAGGGAGGAAGCTTGTAGACTTGGAAAGCCAAGAAGCTTAGACCAGTTCGACCCTGAGAAAAGAAATTGGACCAATATCCCAAAAATGAAAAAAAGTAGTTAATCCTCTGTACAAGAATGCAAGGGTTAAGTGCTTTTTTTGTTTGAGTGTTTTATTGGTAACTATTCTCCACACCATCATTTTTATGATATCACTTTGAATTTGGTAAGAAAAAAGATTACAATAACATTATAT
>NZ_DKXK01000058.1:0-8829 GCF_002492185.1 Lactococcus sp. UBA7128 | reverse complement strand
GCGGATTACTATGGCTTTTTTCCTACAAAAAATGGCGGTAGATTTTCATCTACCACCACGGATTATACAGAACCTTATATTCTTATTTCCAAAAATCATCAAAAACGGTAATGGGCAGGTGACGCTTGTGTTCCGTTTTAAGATACCAATTTTCGATTTTTTCTTGTGCTTCGGGGCTGATTGAGCGACCTTCTGTATAGTTGTCAATATCCTCGTAAGTCACACCCAAAGCGACTTCGTCTGCCAAGCCGGGCTTGCCATCTTCCAAGTCTGCTGTAGGAACTTTCTCATAAAGAGAAGGTTCTGCGCCTAAAGCGGCGAGCAACATTTTACCCTGACGTTTATTGAGACGGAAAAGCGGCAACAGGTCAGCACCACCATCACCAAATTTTGTGTAGAAACCTGTGATATTCTCTGCTGCATGATCTGTCCCTAGCACAGCACCTTGCATGCCACCTGCAATGCCATATTGGCTAATCATACGTTGCCGTGCTTTGATATTTCCCTTGTTAAAGTCAGAAATTTCCACACCTGTTGCTTCTAAAGCCCTAACTTGCGCATCAACGGCCTCTTTAATATTTACTACCAAACTAACGTCTGGTTTGATAAATTCAAGAGCTCTTTGGGCATCTGCTTCATCTGCTTGCACACCATAGGGTAAGCGAACCGCAACAAACTTATAATCTTTATTTCCAGTCTCGGCACGCATTTCTTCCATGGCAATTTGTCCCAGACGTCCCGCCAAAGTCGAGTCTTGACCACCAGATATGCCTAAAACATAAGTTTTAATAAAAGGGTATTTCCTCAAATAATCTTTGAGAAAGTCAATAGACTTACGTATCTCCTCTTGTGCATCTATAGTGGGTTTAACTCCCAACTCTTTGATAATTTTTTCTTGTAAAGACATATTCACCCCAAAATTTTAGCCATATAAAATTCATCGACCAATGCATCATTGATTTTAAGAGACTGGCTACGTACTCCTTCAATAATAAAACCATTTGTTTTATAACAAGATATTGCTGCAGCATTATTCACTGCGACTGTGAGCTCTAAACGAGAAACTCCTGTATTTTGAGCCCAGTCCTCAAGCTCAGTAAACAAGCGGCTCGCAATACCTTGACGACGATAGTCTGCACGAACGGCAACAACAATAGAAGCTCTATGCCGTGCACGTCTATAGGCCTGACGAAAGGCAGCGAGATAAGCAACCAGCACACCTTGATCGTTGTCGGCCCCTATCAAAAAGTCAGTTGAAGCAATCTGATTGGCCAACTCATGTCGCTTCGTTTTTTGCTCATCCGGTTCAATCAGCATAAATTTGTTTTCTTGATAGATTTCTTTTTGTAATTGACCAAAAGCCTCCGCATGAGCCAGTTCAATATTTTTTATTCTCATAGTATCAATCCACTTTCATTTCAGAAACTTTGGCGCGCACTTGACTGATGAGGTGCATCTTATGGTTCCACAGTTCTTGCGACAAGTCAACAGGATAAGGCTGAGGATTGAGATTACGCTTATACTCATCCCAAAGCTCTGTCAGGTTTGCTGCAGCAAAGCTCTTGATTTCTTCTAAGCTTGGCAAAGTATAGACCTGTTGTCCCTTAACAAAAATCTCTTTGAGTAAGGATTTTGCCTTAAAGTCGCGTACATTTTTATTGATGAAAGTATGTACAGGATGAAACATATAAATTTCATCAAGCTGGTCTGGTCTTTCATCATCAAATGTGATATAGTCTCCTTCAGATTTACCATCACTTTCTCTTGTTATACGCCATATTTGTTTTTTACCCGGTGTCGAAACCTTTTCAGCATTGCTTGATAGCTTAATCGTATCCTGCATTTCACCCTGATCGTCTTCCATTGACACGAGCTTATAGACAGCACCCAGCGCTGGCTGATCATAGGCTGTGATAAGCTTGGTCCCCACACCCCAGACATCAATCTTCGCTCTTTGCATTTTCAAATTCAAGATAGTTGCCTCATCTAGGTCATTTGAAGCATAAATTTTAGCCTCGGTAAAGCCAGCCTCGTCTAATTGCTTACGTACTTTTTTGGAGATGTAAGCCATATCGCCTGAGTCGATGCGCACACCTTGGAAGTTGATTTTGTCGCCAAATTCACGTGCCACACGAATGGCTGCCGGAACACCAACGTTCAAAGTATCGTAAGTATCCACAAGGAAGACACAATCTTTATGCGTTTGAGCATAAGCCTTGAAGGCTTCATAATCGTTGCCGTAGCTCTGGACTAAAGCATGAGCATGTGTCCCACTCGGTTTAATGCCAAAGATCTTAGCCGCACGCACATTACTTGTTGCATCTGCACCTCCGATATAGGCCGCACGCGTCCCCCAGATGGCAGCATCCATTTCTTGTGCTCGGCGTGTGCCAAACTCAAGCAATGGGTCATCCCCAATGACAGACTTAATACGTGAAGCCTTTGTCGCAATCAGCGTTTGGAAATTAATGATATTCAGAACAGCCGTTTCGATAAGCTGACATTCAGCCAATGGTCCTTCTATCTGTACCAAAGGTTCGTTGGCAAAAACGAGTTCTCCTTCTTGGACAGAACGGACTGTACCTGTAAAACGAAGCTGCGCCAGATACTCTAAAAAATCCTCAGGATAATCCAAATCACGGAGGTAAGAAATATCCGTTTCTGTAAATCTTAACTTGTTCAAGTAGTCAACCATGCGTTCCAGACCTGCAAAAATAGCATAACCGTTTTCAAAAGGCATTGAACGGAAAAAGACTTCAAAAACAGAATTACGCTGATGACGCCCCAGTTCCCAGTAGGTCTGCATCATATTTATTTGATAAAGGTCTGTGTGTAAAGTTAAACTATCGTCTGGATATAGTGGCATGGTAACTCCTTTTATGAGTGACAAATTATATTCTAGCTCTATTTTAACAAAATTTAACAGTAAATTGTATTGTCATCTCTCCTCTTCTCTTAAGTTTATCGCATATTTTTCACTTTTACAGAATATTAATCATTGGAACAGGTTATTTTTTTAAATATCGTTTCTAAATTCCAGCACCATAATAGAGGGAAAAAAATCAGCTTTACTGTTTTTGAGCTATAACACCCACGAAACACTGGTAACACAGTGAAAACTCATATTTTTGAGTTTTTATAAATTGACAGTCACAAAAAATTCACAAAATGATAGGAGCACTAAAAGCTGGATCTATCGGACAGCAAAGACGAAAAGTCTCTTTGTTTATTAAATTATTTTTTAAAAATAGAAAAACATGAGATAATGATTAATGTAATATTAAAAAATAAGAAAAGAGGTTTTTATGACTAAAAACAGAACTTTACATGAAGAAAAACGTAAATCCCAGCAAAAGGCCAAACGCAAAGCTCGGCTTCACAAAATCGAAACAGCAACCGCACATCCGCGCTTCTGCTCAATCCAGCTGTAGTGAGCGGAAAAGTGTTAGCTAAAAAAGCGGATGCCATCGGTGAGCCCCAAACCGAGCTGGTCGTCGAAGCACCAACGCCAACAGAAATCCCAGAGCTCGCAGCAATTGAAGAGCTTGAAACAGGTGCCGAGGAGAGCGCTGTACCAACTGAAACATTTGGCGTCAATCTAGAACTGCCACTACAAGTACAAGATTTTTCCGAAACATCAGTTCAGACTCCAGTTCAAAACGTAGGTATTGCTCCGACAGCCATAGCAATCTCTCCGACAGTCACAGGAGTCTGGTCTGGCATCAGTTATGAGTATGTATCAGAAAGTGGAATTTTGAACATCACAGGAGGCCAACTTCCCTATAATACTGGTGGAGGCGTGCACTTTGACACCCTTGAACAGACTATCGGTCCAATCCGAGAAATAAACTTTACAGGAAAAACCTATGCTTCAGTCAATCATTATGGACTGTTTTGGCGTTTGGAAGAGCTCACAACGATTAATTTCAATGGAAATTTTGATACTTCTGCTACAAAAAACTTCGAATCTTGGTTCCGCTGGACACCCTCTTTGACTCACATTGATTTGAGTACACTCAGCACATTAAATTTAACCACAAGTGTTAATCATATGTTTCAAGAATCTGGAGTACAATTTTTAGATTTGAGTATGCTTGATTTTTCTAGAGTGGTAGAAATGACTGGTATGTTTGAAGATGCTGGTGATTTGGAAGAGGTCATACTGCCAGAGAACTTTGGAGCTTCGGCTATGACGATGGATTGGATGTTTGATATGTATGTCAGCGGCAGTAAGTTGACAAATATTGATTTGAGTAAATTCAATACTTCTAATGTGGTACAAATGACTTTAATGTTTAGAAATCTAGACCACATACCTACACTTGATTTTAGTAATTTTGATACCTCTAAGGTAAAAATGATGAATCAAATGTTTATGCGTAGTACCTTTGAAACATTAGATTTGAGTAACTTTAATACTGCGAAAGTTCAGCAGTTTAGTCAGATGTTCCAAGAAACAGAGGTTAAACGTCTGGATTTGTCAAGTTTTGACACAACAGGTGCTGTAAGTTTCCAGAATATGTTCCAAGACTCAACAGTTGAATACCTAGACCTTTCAAGTTTTGACACCTCGTTTACAAATGTAACTCCAGCTGAGGGATGGACCTCTGAAAACTGGATGGAAAACTATGTGAAACCTTATGCAAGTCGGAAAGATATGTTGGCGAATACCCATCATCTTACAACCTTGATTTTGGGACCAAAGACGGTTCTTGAAGACACTAACCTCCCAGGGGAAATCCCAGGTTATATGAACAGCTGGATTCGTCAAGAGGACGGAAAGGTGGTGAGCTCAGAGGAACTCATGGAACTTTCTAAAACAGAAGGGAATGCCGCTGGGATATGGGTACGAGGTGTGCGTTATGAGCAAGACATTCATAACTTTGCCGTGAAAAACGATATCAGTGATGAAGGCCTTCGAGAAGCGCTTGATCAAAATATTGGTGAGCTACTTTATGCCGGTGACCAAGAGATTGATTTGGACATCACTCCTGCTCTGGACAACTATCTTGTAAAAATGAGTGCCTTACGAGATGAAAACGGCATTTTACCAGCAGGTATTTATCCGATGGAAGAGACGATGGTTTATGATGAGGATCCTGGGGAAGGGGAGCGTTCGGTACTGATTACCTTCAACTTGACACTGTTCGTCTACGATGAGGATACGACTTGGGCAGCGAACGATATTTATGTGAATCTGGAACACTTAGAGCGTAAACACAGCGAACGTCCAACGCTTGACCATGACCACTTGCTTGCTAATGGTGTGCTGAAAGCCACTCGAATTTCAACGGTTGAGGAGCTTCATGATAAAAGTATGATTGAGTTTATCGAATCAGATGTACAGGATTTGATGACAAATGAGACATCAGAAATGCTACATGAGGTTGGCTTCAAAATCAATACTCCCGAAATAAACACTTTAAATGTGGAAGGATATGATGGTATTCTGAAAGTAAATATTACAAGTGATGAGAATATGCTAGGAAATCCACCAAAAGAAAATGAAGCTGAAAAGCCCGAAAAACCAGAGCCACCAGTGATTCCAACACCGATTGTGGTGGAAGAAGATGTGGTGGATCCAACACCGATTGTAGCGGAAAAAGATATGGTAGTTCCAACGGAATTCGTGGCTGATGCAGAAAATGTACCGGCGCCAGATGATGAAGATCTCCCAAGCACTGGCGACCTAACAGACGGTGCAGCCCTTGGCGTCGCAGCATTGACCGCAGCCGCATTGCTTAAAAAACGCAAGAAAAAATCTGAAAAAGATGAAAAATAATCGCATCTGAATAGGTGAACCTTCAAATTAAAACAGACAAAAAAGCAGTCAAAACCGCTTGCACAGCGGTTTTTCATGAGGAGATTGTTCTAACACTATCCCATCCTGCAGATACGAACAACGCTGTTGAAACTCATCATTTGAGCTTAAAAAAATTGATTTTCACAAAAGTGATATATGGAACAATAAAGTAAATGAAAGCAATATTCTTTAGTGAACATTGCTTTCATTTTTTACTGATTTCATTTAGAAATATCACTTAACCAAGGAGAGAGGATAACCTATAATCTTTTAGTACAGCTCTAATCTTCCGCTTTTTTGCTATAATATGTGAAGAATAAAAAGGAGCTATCAATCCTAATGTTAGAAAAAGTAAAAAGAAATAAAATTGGAATTCTTGGCGGCAACTTTAATCCAGTCCACTTTACCCATCTGATGATGGCTGATCAAGTCGCTCAACGTCTTGACTTAGACAAGGTGTGGCTCATGCCCGAAGCTCTTCCCCCACATGTTGACGAGAAAAGAACAATCTCAGCCGAACACCGTGTAAATATGCTGGAGCTAGCGATTACGGATAACCCCCGCTTGGCTCTTGAGCTCGGGGAGGTAGAACGTGGCGGAAAATCCTATACCTATGATACGATGAAGCTCCTCACTCAAGATTATCCAGATACTGATTTTTATTTTATCATTGGTAGTGATATGGTGGAATATCTTCCAAAATGGTACAAGATTGAAGCTTTACTCGACTTGGTTCAGTTTGTTGCTGTTCAACGCTCAGCATCCCCTATCGAAAGTCCTTATCCTGTACAGTGGCTAGACTTGCCCCTCTCTTCTGTTTCCAGTACTTCTTTACGTAAGATGTTTAAAGAAGGGATTGAACCTGCTTACCTCATGCCTCAATCTGTTATTGATTATATTAAAAAAAACAAGCTCTATCTTGAAGGATAGAGCTTGTTTATTATTCTGCAAATTCTTTCTGTTTTAATAATTCATGCCCTTGAAGTACAAGGATACCAAAGACGATCAGATAAAGACATAAAAAATTCTTCTTGGTTTTTAAGTACAACTCTATTCTATAGAAGCTCCAGCTAACGTTGGCTCTTTTTTTGTTTTATGTCTTTATAAAGTTTATGACCCTCAGGAATCATAACAATCGCAATAATTAAAGTAAAAATATAGCTGTAATCATTTTGATGAGTTATTAAACCATATATAAGAGTCACTGTACATATAACTATAATTATAGATTGCATTATTTTAAATATTTTCATGACTTCACCTTGTTATTGAAAAGCAACAGCCTAAATTTGAGAACCTGAATAATTTGGAGTTGTATTGAATACAATTCCTCCCGGAAACTTAGACATAGGATAGCCCAAAGCTCCAGCTGCTGCTCCTATTGCACCAGCAGCAGCCTTAGCATATGCATGAGGAATAAAATACAAAACTCCAGCAACTACACCTGCCGAACTAGTGATTACTCCAGAAACTTGACGAATTTTGCTACGAGAAACCCCTACACGTTTCCCCCACCAATAAGTATGACTATAATTACTGCCTTCTTTAAACTTAATTCTCGATTGGTTCTGAACACCACCTGCTTCTTGTTGAGCAACCGCAGCACTTTCTGCAAAAACAACGGAATTATCTGTTTTAACTATATTTTCTTTAGAAACTTTTTTAAATTGTTGATTCAAGAACGAATTACTTTCTTTGATTATTGCTTTCAATTTAATAATTTCGTCCTGAGTAGTATTTTCAGGTAAAAGACTTTCATCAAGAACAAATTTATTGTTATCTAATTCTATTGCGTTATCGTATTTGGAAACGAAGCTTCCAGTTAATTGCTCATTCTCATCAAGATTTTGAGCAATCGCAGACTGGCTACTTACATCTGCAAAAGCAGGATTTGGTGCACCAGACAAACAAAGCACACCCAACAAAACAGCAAAACTCAGCATTAGTTGTTTTAACATAGCATTCCTCCTAAATGTCTTTTAATGAAGCATTTTTAATTTTAGAGACTCTTGAAACTGAATCGTAATTATATTGTATAATACAAAGTATAAATTTGTAGAGAGGACAAAGACCTGTAAAGGGGGTGAAAAATTTATAAAAAAGAACGAAATAATCTGGAAGATACACAGAGCAAGACAGTTAAAAAATTAAAATGAACGTGTGGGAGAAACTTTTTCTTCTTATTATTTTTTGAAGAACATAGTCAAAGTAAAATTTTCGGTTCTGTCAACTCTGCGGTGGTAATCGCTAAAAATGAGTTAGAATGAGTATGAGAAAGTTGCCTTGGGGCAGCTTTTTAGTTTGTTTTTGAGAGAATTTGTTGGAGTAAAATCCGTTTTCTGAGATGGTCAAATCTGACAAAGCCAAAGGCAATGCGTTTAATGAGTTTACAAAGATTATTCTTGCCTTCAAGTGGGCCGTTGGAATAGGGCGAAACAATGCCTCGTGAAATAGCCTGCTTGTGTTTAAGCAAGTAACGACAAGACTTTTTAAAGTCCTCTGGCAAGCTTTCAGGCAGGGTTTGGATGACTTCAAAAAAGTCCTCTGCTTGCTTGTTCTGAAAAGCATCCAGTGCACTTTGATAGACTTCATAAGCCGCTTGAAGCTGCGGGCTATAAGCCAAAAGATAATCAATGACCTCACCTTCGGTCCGCCATTCGCCCCTGAAAAGTGGCCATTGTTTCCGGTTCTGATAATTGACCTTGCCGTTCCATTTGAGGATCTGGCGCCAGTATTTCTTGAATTTGCGGTAGATTTTCCCCTTGTCGCCCTTGAGGTTTTTGAGTGCCTTCATTTCCTTGACTCACAGCTGGTTAAAGGCTCGTGACAACTGTTGGACCACATGAAAGCCGTCAATAATCAGCTGAGCGTTGGGAAAAAGCGTCAAGAGGGCAGGATAGGAGGAATTCATGTCCATGACAATGGTTTTGACTTTCAGACGTTCAGAGCGAGGAAATTTCAGGAAATAGGCCATCAAGTCCGCTTGTTTACGACTTTCTAGGATGTCAATAATATCATGTGTCAAG
>NZ_DKXK01000036.1:0-8944 GCF_002492185.1 Lactococcus sp. UBA7128 | reverse complement strand
GTTGTGTTGTGTTGTGTTGTGTTGCCTGATTATAAGTCATTGGGGGGGGTTCTCCAAATACAATGGTATCTCTCATCATATTTTAACATGTTACTTAATATTTATGAAATATTATCATAATGTTTTGTTATGATAATGACTTTATCAGAAATTTATTTGTTCCTCTTCTAAGTTTTTACATTTTCAATCGTCGGTTAGCTTATTGGGAAAGATATAAAAAAGTCCCTTAAATACTGTATTTTGTAAAGATTGGGCCTGCTTTTGAAGTTTCATCTTGAATTTTTCTGTTCCTGCATCTGAGATGAGAAATTATTTTTCACCTCCAAAGTTTATAGTATCGGGCTACTTTTGGATGGAACTCCTGGGCTTTCCGATACTGTTCAACAAAAAAAGGACTTCACAAATAGTGATAGCCCTGAATGTTCAATCTTAATTAAGCACTCTAGGAATCAAAAATCTTTTTCAATCCCCTAGTTGTAAACTACCCAGCTTCCCGCAGGGAGTTGACTTGCCATTTCGATTTGCTCAGCAAGTGTCATGCCAGCATATTCACCGTGACCTAACAGTTGGAAACAGCCATAAGCGCCTGAACTTGCATTTGCAGCATCTACACGGCCATTGGACTCATGCTCGATGATATAGGCCCATTCACTTGCAGAATAGCCTGCTGCATTTGCAGTGTTAGCAACCATATGATTGGCAAGAGATTCTATATCTACCTGACCAGAGGTTTGACTTAAGTCAAGTTCAGATACAGACTGTGCTACTTTAGATTTAGCAGGTTGTTTTTCAACTTTTTTGGCAACTGCAGGTGCTTTTGGAGCTTTTCCTAACAAAATGTTATTAACTTCTGTCTGTACAGCTTCAAAGTCAAAACCTTTACGTGTAAGCAAATCGACACGTTCTTGTCCTGTACCATAGTTACCGTTAATAACTTCTAATGCCACATCATGTGTAGATTGTTTTGGCATGTCCGCATGAACCATACCAGTACTATTAAACATAAATGAAGCAATGATACCAGTTGAAAGAGCAACTTTACTGAATTTCATTTAGACCTTTCGATTTCGCCACTAAGAATATTCCATAGAGTGTTGTTCAATCGTGAACCTCCGTATATACCCTATCATCATGGTTACTTCCCATACACATCATAAAGTCTTGAACGCTTGTGTAGGATTACCGTAAGCAGTTTAACGTCATTGCACGCTATGGACGTGTATCTTAAAGAAAATTCAAATTTCTGCCTGCCGCGAATTTACAAAAATAAAAATCCTCTCAATTTAAGTTACATTATTCAAATAGATGATGTTAAATTTTTATGTTTAAATTTATTTCACTCACGAGGGCTTATTATATGACCTTTTCCTTAAACTTAACTTAAAAAATCTTTTTTCAAAAAGAAATTGAAACTATTTATAAATAAAATATTCAGAAGTTTAATTATACAAAAGCATAAAAATATATAGTAAAAACGCTTGTTTAATGCGCTTTCTGTCTATTTGAGAAAGTATTGAGTCATCTTTTTAATTAAAAGATGTTAGAAACTTTTCCAAAAAATAAGTGGGGATATTTTACTTTGTTTTTTTGTTTCAGTTAAGATAACTTATGTTGCAATATGTACTTAATAAAAAAGCTCCACATCTGCGGGCAAAGAACCAATGCACAGATATGGAGTACTTAGACAAAAGCAAATATCGAAATAATATTTCAATACTGCTTTTCTCTTATGTTGATTATACCACTAAAGTAAGCGATACTAAAACAACTTACAATTTGTACATGAGAAAAATAAAAATTATATTAGAATTCGAATATAATTAGGACATTATGCATTTCATCATTGCCTTGAAAAAATAAAAACAATAGTCACAGAAGTTTGGAATAACTAACAAAAAATAATTTGATATAAAGCAGCTTTACCCCCTTGTAGTTGCAATGTTTTTACTTTCTTGTTACACCTTCATCACTACGCCATTTTTTATAAGCTTCTTGTGCTGAAATTTCACGTATAAAATCATATACTCCCTGATTAGAAAACATCTTCGTGAAAGTGTTATTGCTAACCTGTGCCAGATTAATGACCATGTCTTCAAACTCTTTTGGAAATAAAGATTGTTTGAACATCGCAAAATCATTTTCTTTTGCCATTGATTTTTGTCTCCCACTCGGATTTTGGACAACTTGCTTGACAACCATATCCAAAACCACACGATCGTCTTCTGTAAAAATGTCAGGAAACTGTGCATTAATTCTATCCAAGATTTCGGTCAAGGTATCACGTTCTTCTGGTGGTTTAACTGTTGGATTAATTCCCTTTTGTTGCTGGTACATGTATTCTTGAGATTGATCTTTTACAAGTGAAATTTCATCTTCAAAATCTTTAGTTAATTTATAGTAATCCATTTTGACTTTATCAGAGATATCCACTGAATATTCACTGTCTTTTGGTAACAAAGTGATTAAATAATTGATAAAGATTGATTCTTCCAACAACTCCCGATCAAATAAGCGAACCAGTTGAGAAATATAATTATATTTGTCACGGAAACCGCGCAAGAGTGTTCTAAACTCATACTGCATTGATTCCTCCATATCATTATAACGTTCAATGATTGGACGGAAACTACTCGATAATTTACCAAGCATTGTATCGTCTTGCTTGTTTGTACTCACTTGAAAAACATCAATGATTTTCTTAATGTCTGCGTCATTGTATAAGTTATATTTACGAATTTTCTCTTTCGCATCGTACAATATATTCGGATCAATTGCTTCATCTAGTGTAGATACTTCATAAAACTGTTGGAAAGCCACTTTGATTTCTTCTGCAGTGTTTTTAAAGTCTAACACAAAAGTATCCGTTTTCTGTGCAGTCGTCCGATTCAAACGTGATAAGGTTTGAACAGCTTTCACTCCACGGAGTTTTTTATCAATAAACATGGTGTGAAGCAAAGGCTCATCAAATCCTGTCTGATATTTTTCAGCAACTATCAATACATTATAATCTGATGTATGAAAAATTTCTTTGAGTTGATTTTCTTTCACCAAAGAACCATCTGGTAAAATATTCATTTTAGATTCAGTGAAAGTTTCTCCTCCATCAACAATTTCACCAGAAAAAGCAACCAAAGCATTAATATCTGTGTAGCCTTTTTCAGTGATGTAACGTTTGAATTCATTCATATAACGTACAGCTGCAAGACGTGAACTTGTCACAACCATAGCTTTACCTTTACCACCGATTGCATGTTGCGTGCGTTCACGGAAAGTTTCAACCATAATTTCCGTCTTTTGAGCAAGATTATAAGGATGGAGTTCTGCATATCTGACAATCGCTCTTCTTGCTTTTGATTTAGGCAATTCTGGGTCATCTGGAACAAGTTTTGCAATCTTGTATGCCGTATGGTAGGTCATATAGTTTTGCAGTACATCTAAAATAAAACCTTCTTCAATAGCTTGGCGCATGGAATAAACGTGAAATGGTTCAAAATGTCCATCTTCTGCACGCTGTCCAAACATTTCTAAAGTTTTATCTTTTGGTGTTGCTGTGAAAGCATAAAAGCTGATATTTTCATGGCGTCCTTGACCAAGCAAAGTTTCATTAAGCTGATCTTCTTCATCTCTTGCTTTTCCTGCTTCTACTTCATCAAACTCCTCCCATTCCTTCAATGCTTCTTCACGATCACTCAAAGCTGCTTTCAATTTTTTCGAAGCATTTCCTGTCTGAGAAGAGTGGGCTTCATCCACAATAACTGCAAATTTCTTTCCTTTTGTGGATTCAACATCTTGATAAATCACTGGGAATTTTTGGAGTGTTGTGATAATGATTTGCTTTCCATCGTTTATCGCATTAAGTAAGTCTTTTGAGGATTTATTATCCCCAATGGTTTCGACCAAGCCTGTAGTTGCATCAAATGATGTAATCGTATCTTGCAGCTGTCGGTCAAGTACTGTTCTGTCAGTCACAATAATCACTGAATTGAACAATGGTTGATTATTTTTATCATGAATTTTTTGCAAATGATAGGCTAACCACGCAATCGAGTTTGATTTCCCAGAACCTGCCGAGTGCTGAATCAAGTAGTGTTGACCTGAACCTTTTGACTTAGTATCACTAACAAGCTTGGTTACCACGTCTAACTGGTGATAACGTGGGAAAATCAAGGTTTTCTTTTCAACTGCTTTTCCTTTAGAATCTTTTTCATGCTTAATTTCAAGATTCATAAAACGTTGCACAATATCTAAAAGTGCATCTTTTTGAAGTACGCGCTCCCAAAGATAGGCAGTAGAATAACCATTAGGATTTTCTGGATTTCCTTTCCCTCCAACATTTCCTGCACCATTTGAGCCTTGATTAAAAGGTAAAAAATAGGTTTTTTTACCCGCGAGCTTCGTTGTCATCCACGCTTCATGCAAATCTACTGAGAAATAAACCAAGATACGACGATTAAACTGGAAAAGGGCTTCATTTGGATCTCGATCAAACATAAATTGCCGTTTAGCATTTTCAACGCTTTGTCCTTTAAATTGATTTTTCAGCTCTAAAGCAACAAGCGGAATCCCATTGACACTGAGCACCATATCAAGTGTGTTGTGATTATAAGGACTATATGCAAACTGACGTGTCACTGTTGTTATATTTGCTTCATAATTTTTTAGTGTTTCAAGATTTAAAGTTGAGGAGGGTTTAAACTGAACGACTTTAAACTTTACTCCGCGATCTTTTATCCCATTACGCAAGACATGAAGAATCCCGTGTTGGCTGACTTCTTGCTCAAAGCGTTTGTAAAAAGAGCTTTCTGGATTTGCTCCCACCATTTTTTCATAACGTTGCCACATCTTGGGTTGCGTGGTTTTGATATAGCCTACTAAAGCATCCAAATCTAAACCTTTACTTGCATCATAGTGACTAGCTTGAAAAGTTTGCTTTTGCCATCCACCAGCAGGTGAAATTAAGAATGATTCAATGTCCTGCTCAAAACGTTTTTCGTTGTCTTTCATTTTTTACTCCAACTCTTTATCAACTTTTTTCTGATAGTCCTCAATGGCTTTAGCTATTTCGCTCAGTTCCCAAACATAATCTTTCTCCTGAAAAGAAGAATCTATGCTAAACATGATTGTCTTTATCTTGCTCAAACTCTGTATAGAAAAATCAATTAAAGTGACAGCTTCCGACAAAAGCACTGGAGCATCGTTAGAAATATTTATGAGTTTGTCCAAGCTATCAACTGATTTGTCCAAGTGTGCCAGATTCTTGTCTCGAAGTTTTTTTAAGTTTTTGATTGGTTGCTCTAATTCATTCAATCTATGAGCTAATGCTTCTAACTCTGATTTTAAATCCTGATAGGATTGAGCTGAAAAATATGTCATGCTTTGAAAGTATTTTTCAGTATAAAGATTATTAGCCGTTTCAATAATTTTAGGAATCGAGTGGGACTGCTTGTTTTTGTCAAATAGCTTTGCTAACTGTAATTGAATATCACTAATCATTATATTCTGAGTTAGACCAAAATAATCTCCATAAGTAGCCAAACTATCTGTTTTTTCAAAAACTCGACTGACAGCTAGTGCAGCATTAAACATTTGTTTTAAGACCATTGATTGATGAAACAACCATTCTAAATCTTTTTTCAGTTTTTCAATTTGAACTTTAGGATTCATTTGTTGACCTGCTTTTTACCTGTGACATATTCGTAGATGAGGGATTTTTTGTAAGATTCATATTCATTTATCAAATTAAATTTCTCATAAATTAATCCATCTATATTTTTAATCTTTCCATCTAAAAAATCAGCTATCGTTTCTCCTTCTTCAAAGGAAATTTTAGGAATATGATAATTCTGAATAAACTGGGCTGATATGCGTTTTAGTCCCGCTACACCTGTCATAGTTGAAGAACCTTGATTAATAAAATCAGTATTTCTTAAATAATAAGCTAAATATCGGGAACTAAAATTCTTTGTTTTTTTATTTCTTATTGTATAAATTTCTGTTGTTCCAAAACCTAAGCCATTTTCTAATCCTGAAGCCAATGCTAAATTACCGTTTTCAAAAGAGGGCCTAACCTTGGCGATTATAATATCACCGTCAGCAAAATAGCTATATTTATTTTTTAATTCTTTTATAGATTTTTGGGTATCATTTATTAAATATCCATTTTTTAATCTATCCATTGGTAAAAATGTTGCTAATTCATTTTCATCAATTTTTTCATCATATGGTGGGTCTATTTCAGCAATATATTTTATTTTTGTTAAGTAAATACTGAAATCGGTGCTATGCTTTAACCCTTTGGTAACTACCTCAGTAATCAATGATTGTTTATAGGCTTTCAACTCTTCAATGGAACGCTTAGTGTCTGCAATAATTTGATCTATCAAAGCTATTTTAGAGTCAAGAAAGTTGGCAATCTTTTGTTGTTCAGATAATTTTGGCACAGGAACATCAACTAAAATAAAATTTGACCATTTGAGTGATTTACCATCTCTTAATGAGTCAGATGTAGCACCAATTGCTTGAATATAGGCTATATTTTTAAACAACCACCTATAATATGGACGATAAATTTTCCTAGACTTTGGAATTATGACTGTGTATGCAGGTGATACAGCACCTGTATACTCCGAAAACTCGATTCCTCCTTGAAAACTTCTAAGGCTAATAACAAAATCCCCTTTATCGACATGTTTAAAATTTTCGAAATTCTTATCGAGTGCTACTGGCTTTTGTTTCGCAAATTTCATAAAAAGCTGCTGAGGTATCATCCCATACTTCTGAGAAGCAGTTAATTGAACATCTCCAGACTTCATTTTGCCTTTTCTTTCAGAAAACAAATATTTACTTGAGATAATTTCCCAATCCTCAGGAATCTCCCCAATCCACTCAACACCAGAATCTTTCATCTTCATCCATCTACCTCCACCTCCACCTCTTGTCCACTAAGGGCTTCAAAGTTTTTGATGATGCGTGCCTCGATATCCTTAATGCGAAGCGCAATGTCATCTGATTTTTCTGGAGCTTGGTATTTATAGAAAAGTCGCGTGAAGGGAATTTCATAGCCAATTTTAGTTTTCTTTTCATCAATCCAAGCTTCAGGGTTGAAAGGAAGTACTTCTCGCTCGAAATAGCTGTCAACATCTTCAGTTAGCGGAATGTCCTCAGTATCGCGAAGTTTAGAGTCTGCTTGACGTTTCCCCTTTTTCAAGACCAATTCACCATTTTCATCTTTTAATGGACTTTCCACGGTTACTTTGCGATAGCCAAAGAAATCATTATAAAAAATCTTAGATTCGACAATTTTATCTGTGGAAGTATCCACATTGACATAGGCTTTATTTCTAAATTCACCGTAAGCTTGAAGAATCAGTTCGCGCTCGGTTTCTGAAATATCAACCCTTTTGTTCCCGATATTTTTGCGACGTTTCGTGAAAGCTTTACTTGCATCAATCAACTGTACTTTACCACGACGTTCAGGAGATTTGTTCTTGGTAATCACCCAAATATAAGTGGAAATTCCTGTATTGTAGAACAAATCCGTTGGAAGTTGGATTATCGCCTCTAGCCAGTCATTTTCGATAACATACTGCCGGATAGCTGATTCTCCACCACCTGCATTTCCAGTAAAGAGTGCCGAACCATTATGGATAATTGCCATCCGTCCAGTATCTTTCAGCTTCTTAATCCCATTAAGTTGGAACAAAAGCTGACCATCTGAGATTTTTGGTGTACCAACACCAAAACGTCCCAAATCTCCGGTCGCTGCTTCTGCCTCAACGGCTTTTTTATCTTTTTTCCAGTCAATTCCAAAGGGTGGGTTAGAAATCAAGTAATCAAAAGTATAGCCTGAAAATGCATCTTTTGAAAGGGTTGAACCCAAAGCCATATTATCCGGGTTGCCACCGCGAATCATCGTGTCGGCTTTGGCAATCGCATAAGTTTCTGGGTTTAATTCTTGACCAAAGGTTGTAACGGATGCATTTGCGTCAAGCGCTTTAATCCGCTCCGTCATCGCAGAGAGCATCTGAGAAGTGCCCATTGTTTGGTCATATATGGTACGAACAATTTGTTCATCTGATGGTTTTTCATTGATAAGCAAAACATCCGTCATTAAGTAAATAATATCTCGACTTGTAAAGTGGGCTCCTGCTTCTTCATTGTAACTTTCTGAGAATTTACGGACTAACTCTTCAAAGATGTAACCCATATCAGTGCTTGTAACTTTATCTGCACCAAGATCTGCTTTTTTAGAGTTAAATTCTTGGACGACAGCATAAAGTGCATCATTATTGGCTAGTTTGGTAATCTCTTTATCAAATTCAAAGTTTTCAAGAATGTCTTGAACATTTTCGGAAAAACCTTTGATGTAGTTTCGGAAGTTATCTTCAATCCCTTCTGAGTCAGAAAGTAAGGTTTGAAAAGTATAGACACTGGTATTGTAAAATGCGTAGCCTGAGGCATCTTGTAGCTTGCGATTTCTGATTTGTTCAACCGAAATGTCACTCAAGGTTTCCAGAGTCTCACGTACTTTATCACGCGTAGGAGCCAGTGTATCATGAAGCCGTTTAATCACTGTCATTGGTAGAATAATTTTACCATACTCATGAGGCTTGTATAAACCACGCAAAATATCGGCAGTCCCCCAAATGAGTGCAGCCTTTTCTTGAACATTGGTTGTAGTTTGTTGCTGACGTGTAGTTTCCGAAATTATATTTTCAGACATAAAAAAATCCCTTCAGCCAAAATGACAAAAGGACTTTTTACCAGTATTCTTTACTTTTACTGTGTAGCAAAGATAAGGATGACCTAATGTCATTTTTGGCGTATATATTATTACTAATTTTATCATAATTAATGTTTAGTTACGAGTTCTATTTAGTTACTCATAAATTTTGAATAATATCTTAGTAAGCCGATGTTAACTGAAATATACTTTATTATTTCT
>NZ_DKXK01000012.1:43775-55117 GCF_002492185.1 Lactococcus sp. UBA7128 | reverse complement strand
TGCACTTAACTTGACAATTCAAGATAAAAAAATAAATCATAAGTCTTGCTTACGCAGGTAGAAGATACCGATTGAGGCAAATACCAAAATTTCTACTATATAGTAGCCGAGACTGAAAAGACTGTTGCCGCTTATAAGATTTAAACCGGCTTCAGAAGAGTCAGTTGAAAGTAAGGCTAAGAAGAAGCCGATTAAGGTTGCTTGAACAATACGTGAGGCGAAACTAAGGCCAATGTAGACAAAAAGACCAGAGGTTTTTCCTCGGGTAAGAATGACAGCAAGTGCCATTGTTACCATTAAGGCGATAAGACTTAAAACATTAGAAAGAAGGGCGACGAAGAGGTCAGCAGAGTGAACAATCAAATCTAGAGACTCAAACATTTTAATGATGATTTCTTGATTAAATATGAAAAAGGTGAAAAAAGGAACCAACAAGATAAGAAACATTGCAGTTAACTGTGACAGGATTGTTGCTCCAATTTTGACGAAGTAGTATTTTACTCGAGAAACACCACTAGCAATCATCAAGCTCATCACCTTGTTCTTATAGTCAACGTTGAGCAGATGAAAAGGATAGATAAGGGCAAATATTGCAAGGGCAAGTATGGAAAAGGCAGTTGTAATACCGAGAAGTGTAATTAAGATAGGAAAGTCCTGAAACTGAATTTCACTCAGGCTTATAGCCAACCATGAGAAATTAAGTATTATACTTATAGAAATAAATACGATGAGGATAATCATATAGGTCTTATCCTGAATATTTTTATACATCTCCATTTTAAATATATTTTTAGCATTCATAAATCTTTTCCCCTATTTAATAAGTTCAACGAACTTACTTTCTTTTTTAATCTGATAAAATTCGATATCTTGAGCCACAGCCTGCTTAAAGAGATGACGGTAAACTTCCTCGGTTATTTCAAAAGTGAGCCAATTTTCAGCTTGACTTGTAAATTTTATCCCTGCTGTTTCAAGAAGAGCCGCCAGTTTACCAGGAGAATCTGTCTGTACACGATAGATATAGCTTTGATTTGTTTCTTTCAAGTCAAATTTTTCGATAAATTTTCCATTTTCGAGAACTAAAACTTCATCAGCGAGTGTCTCGATATCTTCTTGGACATGACTTGAGATAAGAATCATTCGTCCCTCTTGTTTTAAACCCAGAAGGTATTTTTTAAACCACTCGACAGTCGGCTTGTCCAACCCCCGAAATGGCTCATCAAAAATCAAAATTTTAGCATTATTCATGAGTGAAATGAGTAAGATTAATTTTTTATTCATGCCTAAAGAATAAGAGGCCACTTTTTCATTGAGACTTTCATGAATATTTAATTCTTGAGCCAGAGCAAGAGCTCTTTCTTCATCAAAATTACCACGTAACCCACCAAAATATCGCATATTGAAGAGGCCCGTATAGTTTTTATAGAGTTCCATATCATCAAGGACAATTCCAACAGAGGCAAGTAGTTTTGGGTTTTCTTTGACATTATTACCATCAATTTCAACAGAACCTGAGTAGTTGGTTATGATATTGGTTAATGTCTTGAAGAATGTTGTTTTTCCTACACCGTTTTTTCCCACGATACCATATATTTTTCCTTGTTCAAAAGTGACCGGAGCCAAATCTAAAACGCTATTGGCACGATAAGAAAATTTCAAATTTTTGACTGCTAGTGTCATTGCATTACCTTCTTTCATTTTATAAATAATTTTATCATGTACATTCAGTATTTACAAGA
This sequence comes from Lactococcus sp. UBA7128, assembly GCF_002492185.1. NCBI lineage: Bacteria > Bacillati > Bacillota > Bacilli > Lactobacillales > Streptococcaceae > Lactococcus > Lactococcus sp. UBA7128. Next base: position 53,378 of record NZ_DKXK01000012.1, on the reverse strand, counting down.
CTTTGTGAAAAATGTCATAATTTTTTGGGATTTTGTTGATTGAGAGAATTATTACAATTATGTAAAGATATATTTCAAAAAAGGGTGTTTTTATTATAGCATGACTTCCTATGGATATACATTAATAGGAAAGATTTTTCAGTATTTTTAGAATGAAATTAGGAAGAGCTTGATATTTTTACTCTAAGAACCTTGAAAAATCATATAAATATCCAAACGTTACTTGGAAAATTAAATTAAAAATTGAGTGATATAATTTTGTTGTAGAAAAAAGTTTCGAGAAAGCCTACTATTAAGCAATCAGAAACTGAAATTTTACAAAAAAGAAAGGAGAGTTCATTATGAAGGCAATTACAGTTCGTCGTGCAACCAAAGTTGAAGCAACAGCTTGGTGGATTATTTTCTAAAAGTAGTCAAAAAATAACTGCTTCACAATATTTATCTCCTATTCAAGGATATAAGAGTAGGGGATAGTTTGTTTTTTTATTATGGAAAAACCTACATTAGGCTTTCCGTTAGTATTTAAAGTAAGGATGTCAAACAATCATGAGTGAAAAATATTTTTCTCCTCGTATCAAACCTATTTATCCCTTGTATCAACTTAATGAAGGCGAGTTTCGGATTGGAGCTCAGCTTGGAATTACAGCAGAGTTTGGAGATCCTAATGGGCAGTTATGGGCACTAGCTAATCTTCTTGATGGAAGAAGTTTTCCTAAAATTATAAAGGAAATGCAACAAAAATTTCCAGAGCTTTCCGAACGAGATATTCTTAAAGGTGTATCTATTTTGGAACAAGAAGGGTTTGTCGAGGAAAAAAATCTTCCCTTTGAAGAGAAGGTATCTGAAAGATATAAGGCTAATGTGAATTATTTTAGTCATTGATATTTTCAATAGTCTTTGCCGTTTTATGGTTAAGGATGTTATGGCAATTTCGCTTTTATACTAATTGTGATGGGAGTATTTTAGTGCAATGTTTTTTTGATAATCCGTCTTTTGCTAAAGTGCTTCCTACTGATTCTCTTAAAATCAAGCTATCAAGAATTTCTTTAAAAGTTTTGGGATATATTGTTTTAGTTGTCATCCTATACATTTGGATTTATCCTTTTATCGTCTATTTTTTTAAAAGTAAGTTTTGAAGGGAAGAGGCTATGCAGAATAACATTAAAGATTTTCAGGAAAATATATTGCAAATTGAAAATCTGACGAAGAGGTTTAAGCTTGGTAAAAAGAAAATAGTAGCTAACAATAAAGTTACAACCAGCTTTAAAGCAGGTGAATTAACTGCTATTATTGGACACAATGGTGCGGGAAAATCAACCCTATTAAATCAGATTATTGGATTAACAAAACCAAGTGAGGGAAAGATTTTCTTGAAAGGCTTTGACTTGTCTCAAGATACCTATCGAGCCAGACAAATGGTTTCTTTAATGCCACAAATTTATGCCCCGCTACCTGGAGTGACATTACGACAAGCCATCAGAGCTGTTTTTGATATCAGAGGAGGAAGGAAGAACCAGTTGGAGATGGTGGATAAGCTGATTCATAAGTTAGAAATCACTCCTTATGCAAATGTTCCATGCGAAAAGCTTTCAGGAGGGCTTCAACGTTTAACCCTGTTTGCCATGTCTATAGTTTATCCATCAGAAGTTCTACTGTTTGATGAACCTACCAATGATGTAGACCCAGTGCGAAGAAAAATTATCTGGGAATATCTGAGGGAACTGGCTAATGAAGGGCATATTGTTATCATTATTTCCCATAATCTTTTAGAGGTGGAAAACTATGCAAACCGGTATATTTTAATGGAAAAGGGGAGGATAGTACGACAAGGAACCCCACATTATTATGATGAAGAAGAAAGTTTATGCATGGTATTAACACTGTTTTTAAATAAGTATAATATTTTTGAAGATATTAATCGTGCGATGGATTTCAGATGTATTGATGCGGAATCAAAAATTGAAATAAGGTTAAAAGAAGAAATTCAGAAAATGGTCAACTTTGCGATGAAGCTTCACAAACAAGATAAAATAGTGAGTTATAGTCTAGCACCAATTTCGCTACTATCCTCTTATGAGGAGGTGTAAATGGAAAGAATGACAAAAGAAAAAGTATTCTGTTTACAATTTTTAGGTTTGATACGATGGAGCATTATTCGTCATAAAAATTTGTTTATTATTTTTTCCCTGACCCAAATTTTTCTATCTCTAGGGGTTGTGTTCGGAATCTCCTTAATGACGGAGCCAAAAAGTAAAATTGAGGCAGTTTATTTAGCTTCTGGTGCTATGACTTTGGGTGTTATTGCTGTTGGTTGTGTCTTATCAGCTCAGATAATAAATACAGCTAAAATTGAAGGGGTAATAAAATATCAAAGAACATTACCTGTTAGAAGAGGTCTTATATTGATATCAGATTTGTTCATTTGGAGTATTGCCTCGCTTCCTGGAGTATTCATGAGCCATTTTGCCTCCCAGCTCCGATTTGGATTTGGAGCAGAAATAAATTTGAAGAGTATATTAATCATCCTACTCATTCAAATCTGCATGATTAGTATCGGTTTTTGCATAGCCTATCTTTTTACACCAAACGTTGTGGGATTGGTAACCCAAATAATTATGATAAGTGGTTTACTTTTTTCACCAATTCTCTTTCCAGCAGATAGACTTCCAGCTTGGATTGGAATTGTGTATGAGAAATTACCTTTTGTTCCAGCGAGTCAACTTATTCGGAGTCAACTTTTCAATCAAGGAGTTTTCTTAATTGAAAACCTTCTTGTCATCATTATTTGGGGACTAATAGGTGTAAGTTTTTCACTCTATGTTCTAGAAAAAAGAAATTAAAGGAGCAGTTAGTAAAATGGCGACTGTAAAGATTAATAAGGTTCGTAAAAGTGTTGGAAAAAAACAGCTTCTTATTTCTGCCAGTATGGAATTTGAAAAGGGGGAAATTTGTGCGCTTATTGGTCCTAATGGTGCGGGCAAAACAAGCCTTTTAAAAATTATAACGGGACTTATAAAATCTGATTATGGTGATGTAAGTATTTTTAATAATACTTATTCATCTTATACAAGAAAGGAAATTCTGAAAAAAATAGGTTTAGTTTTGCAATTTCCTCAAGAAGTATTAAAAATGTCTGTTAGGGACATTTACCAAGAACATTTTCTTTATCTCGGAGTTTTTCCTGAAATTACTGTTGAGGAGATGCTTCATGATTTGGGATTAGAAGTTAACCCTGATGAAAGACCTATAAATTTCTCCTTAGGTATGAGACAGAGGCTCCTCTTAGGACTGGCATTATCACATCATCCAGATATCATCATTTTAGATGAACCGTTTAATGGACTAGATGTAGATGGGATTGTACTTATGAAAAAAATTTTGGTTGACTATGCTTCAGAGGCTCATACTGTTCTGATTACGAGCCATTCTTTAAAAGAGCTACAGGATATAGTTCATACAGTAATATTTATGAAGGAAGGTAAGACACAGGAAAAAGTGGATATGGCTACAATCAAGAAAAATTATGATGGAGATTTATTACAGTTCTATCAAGAATCAAAAAAACAAGGGGATACTAATGAATAAAACCCTCGTAAAATTTGAAGAGTCTAAGTTAGGAAAGTCTACTCGAATTGTTTTTTTTTTTTTTTCTTTCGTTTTTAACACAAATAGTGTTCTTGATTTTCTTTGCGCTTGTCGGACAATTTGATGTTTCAAGCTCTGATGAGGTATTGAAAAATTTAGTCGGTATTGGATCAATTTCAAGCACAATTACTTTATCTGTTCTTTCAATCTATGGAGCAGTATTGATGAATCATAGTATTGTTAAAAACTATATAGGAGAGGCTAGGATAAGACTTTATTCTCTTCCAAATGGACGAAGTGTATTATTTAAGGCAAAAATATATGCCTTTGTAAATAGAATGCTTTATTCACAATTTGCTGGTCTGTTATTGGCTAACTTTCTTTTCTGGATTGGAGTATCATTAGGGCTGTTTAAAGGAATTGATAGTAATGGTTTGAATTCAACTTTACTCTTGTTACTGTTGACAGCAGTAACAACATTAGTAACTTTGAGTATCGTGTTAATTTCAGTAGTTGTTGGTATACATTTTTCATCAACACAGATAACGTTAATTTCTGTTCTTCTCATGATTGTATGTCTGGGAAATGTGGTTGCTCAGTTGCTTTCATCAGCCTTAATTTTGACTTCATCTATGGTAGTTTTTCTGGCGTTCGTATCTCTAGCAGTGATTAATATATGGGCAGCTAAGATTGAAAAAGAGGAAGTTCTATAAAAATATCTGTCAGTCGCTTAGTTAGCCCTAAGTTAAAGAAGCCTCTGCCAAATATTCTTCAGCTACATAAAATTATCCAAAGAAGAGATTATAAGGTATAATTGTGCTTAATAAACAGGAGAGTATAGACAGAAGAATATAAAGAAAGATATAAGGAGACATTCATGTTAAGAATAGCTGTCTGTGATGATGATTTTGTTGTTTGTGATAAAGTAGAACAACTTATTCAAGATTATGATTCAACTGCCATTGTTGATGTATATCATACACCTCAAAGATTAATAAAGCATTTAGTAGATGAAAGTTATGACTTGTATATCTTAGACATTGAATTTCCAGAAGCATCTGGTTTACTCATTGCTAAGGAAATTCGCAGATTTGATGTAGATGTTCCGATTGTCTTTCTCACAAGTTTTGAGCAGTATGCAATGACAGTTTTTAAGTTGCATACCTTTGATTATGTTTTAAAACCCGTATCTCAAGATAAGATTTTCTCTTTGCTTAATAGAATAAAAAAGTATTTAGATATTGATAATAAACGATTTAGCTTTAAATTTAACAAGGTAGACTACAGTATTCCTTTGCGTGATATTGCTTATATTGAGAAAAATAAAAGAAGTGTATTTATTCATACAGACAGAGAAAAATATTGCGCAATCCTGTCAATTAAAGAGTTGCTTGTAATAATAGGGGAAAGCCTTGTGCGGGTTCATAATTCTTTTTGGGTGAATGCACAATATGTTCGGGAAATAAGGAATAACCATTTATTGCTTTATTTTTCCGACAAGTCCAACATTTATATTCCCATAAGCAAGTCCTATAAATTACAAGCAAGAAAATCAATTTTATTTCAATTGAATCATAAGGCATGAGTTATGATAATTACGATTGTAAATATTATTTCGTCAGCAATTAGCATATTCTTAGTCAATTATTTTTTTTCGACTCAAGAGGAAAAAACGGGAAGAAGTCGCATCAATATCCTATTATTTGTCTTTTTTATATGCCATCTCATTTTGAGCACAATGATTAAGGATCTGGCTTCTACCTTTTGGAAGTTATTACTCATTCTCTCAATATATATATTATTAGGATATAGACATAAAGTTTCTGCCTCACATACATTTTTTTGGTCGATAATTCTTTTGGGAACAGTACTTGGAGCGGAATTTGTGGGATTTCTATTCATGCTCCCATTGGCTTCAGCGGAAAAATACGCTCACCAAGAGGTGTTTGTAGTAATTAATATTATCCTTACGACTCTTATTGAAATAATTAGTGTTATTTTATTAAAAAAATTTGTTTATCGTAATGTTAATGATGGACAGAAGTTTAATCTTACAAGGTTATTGGCATTCTTATCGATACCGGTTATCTCAACATTATTAATGCACACATTATTGCTACAAACGATATATTCTCCAGAGTTCTCTTTTTTGCTTATACTTATTTTTTTTTGTTGGGCTAACGATAGTAAATTTGAGTGTTGTTTATCTTTATGTAAACTTATCAAAGCAGTATTCAAACCATGAGAAAATGAGTCTTGAAAAGGAAAGATTAGAGCAAGAAATAAAATTTTATGAACAAGTTAAACAGTCTCAACAAGAGATTCGTTCAATAAAGCACGATCTTCGAAATCAATTACTTGTTTTATTAAATAGGCTTGAAAACGGGGAAACATTTGAAACGATTAGGGCAATAAAACAAGCACTGTCTAATATGTCTTCTCGAAGTGCTTATATCTTAACTGAGCATCAAGCACTTAATTTCTTACTGAGTGAAAAGTATAAACAGGCAGAAGCATTGGGAGTGCTTTTAGAGGTGAAGAGTTTTATTCCAAAAAGTTTGAATATTGATGATGGGATTCTCGTTGCCATATTTGGTAATCTGTTAGACAATGCTATCCAAGCTTGTAGTCGCCTGAAAGATGAAAGACTTAAAACGGTCAAAATAGAGATTACTTTTTTCAAAAATAGATTGATAATTGAGATGTCCAATCCATTTGAAGTTGAAGAGGAAATAACTAGAAAATCGCGATTTACTGAAGGGATTGGTAGAAAAAATATCGCGAAGCTAGTTGAAAAAAATGGCGGTATTTATGAAAGCTGGTATGATGATTCGAAATATTTTGCATGCATTATCTTATTTAACTTGAAATATTAGTATTTCTGATGAGAAGGAAGTTTATTTTTTAGTTAGTATAGATTGATGAAAAGCAGCTTCTTTGGTTTTTTGCTATAATTAAAGGAACAATACTAGATTTGAAGCGAGAGAAAAAATGAATCCTTTATTAAGCGGAATGAATGAAAAACAAGCAGAAGCGGTAGAGACGACAGAGGGACCGCTTTTGATTATGGCGGGAGCGGGCTCTGGGAAGACACGGGTGTTGACGCACCGTATCGCTTATCTCATAGAGGAAAAAATGGTTAATCCTTGGAACATCCTGGCTATTACCTTTACCAACAAAGCAGCTCGAGAAATGAGAGAGCGTGCTCTTAAATTGACAGCTGCTGCTCAAGACACCTTGATTGCGACCTTTCACTCCATGTGTGTACGCATTCTTCGTCGTGATGCTGATCATATTGGCTATAGCCGTAATTTTACGATTATAGATCCAGGGGAACAAAAGACATTGATGAAACGTATTCTTAAAGAAGCTAATTTGGATCCGAAAGAATGGAACCCCAAAACCTTGCTTGGTACGATTTCTAATGCTAAAAATGCTCTATTAGATCCGGAAGCCTATGAAAGCCAAATTAATGCACGTAATCCTTACGAACTCCTTACAGCTAGAGTTTATAAAATTTATCAAGCAGAGCTTCGAAAAGCAGAAGCTATGGATTTTGATGATTTAATCATGCAAACTCTGCGTCTTTTTGATAATAATCCGGATGTTTTAACTTATTATCAGGGAAAATTTCAGTATATTCATGTCGATGAGTATCAGGATACCAACCATGCACAATACCAACTCGTTAAACTGATGGCACAACGGTTTAAAAATATTTGTGTTGTTGGTGATGCAGACCAATCCATCTATGGCTGGCGTGGGGCCGATATGCAAAATATCCTCGACTTTGAAAAAGATTATCCAGATGCAAAAGTCGTTCTCCTCGAGGAAAATTATCGTTCAACAAAAACAATCCTACAAGCAGCGAATAACGTCATTAAGAATAATGTTAATCGTCGTCCTAAAAAGCTGTGGACACAAAACAATACTGGCGAAAATATTCTCTACTATCGAGCAAATGATGAGCGCGAGGAAGCTATCTTTATTGCTTCAACAATCAATGATCAAGTGCAATCATGTCGTGAATATTCAGACTTTGTTATTCTGTATCGTACAAATGCGCAGTCACGTACAATTGAGGAAGCCTTGCTCAAGTCAAATATCCCATACAGTATGGTTGCAGGGACAAAATTCTACTCACGTAAGGAAATTCGTGATGTTATTGCATATCTGAATGTTATTGCCAATCCGCGGGACAACCTAAGTTTTGAGCGTATCGTAAATGAGCCTAAACGTGGTGTAGGGCCAAGTGCTTTGGAGAAGCTCCGCAATTTTGCCGATAGGCAAGGAAAATCTCTGGCTGAGTCGACACTAGATATCACCTTATCAGATATTCGGGGCAAGGCTTCTGGGGAAATCTATAATCTAGGCTTGATTTTTGACTTTCTACGAAACTATGCCGAAACTTCAACGATTACGGAGCTGGTAGAGGAAATGTTGGAGCGTACAGGTTATCTGAATTTCCTGCGTATACAGAACAATCTTGAAGCACAAGCACGCATTGAGAATATTGAAGAGTTTTTATCTGTGACTAAAAACTTTGATGAAAAGTTAGAAGTTCCTTTAGATGAGGTGACGGGGGAGCCGATTGAAGAAAGTGGTTTAGAGCGTTTGAGTCGCTTTCTCAATGAAGTAAGCCTCCTTTCAGAGGTTGATGAGTATGAGGAAGGAAGTAATGCGGTAACGATGATGACCTTGCATGCTGCAAAAGGTTTGGAATTTCCTGTGGTTTTCCTTATCGGTATGGAAGAGAATATCTTTCCTTTAGCGCGTGTCAATGATGACCCAGATGAACTAGAAGAAGAACGGCGTCTTGCTTATGTCGGTATTACACGCGCCGAGGAGTTTCTTTACCTGACCAATGCTAAACGGCGTGTTCTCTATGGTAAGACAAGCTCTAATCGCCCAAGTCGTTTTATTTTAGAGATTGATGACGAATTGCTAGACTATGGTGGTATTGCACATAAAGTAAATTCAAGCTTTAATGCCAGTTATAAAATGTCGGATGGTACAACACGTTTTGGTACAGGGATGTCGATGACCGATGCACTCTATAAACGTAAAGCAGCGGTCAATCCTGGCGCTACAAGGACAATAGAAAAGACAGATGTGATAACAGAAGACTGGAATATTGGTGATACAGCAGTGCATCGCAAATGGGGAGAAGGCATTGTTCTATCTGTGACAGGTACAGGTAAGAATATGGAGCTGAAAATCAAGTTCCCCGAAGTTGGGATGAAACGCCTTTTGGCAGCTATGGCACCTATAGAGAAGAAGGAGTAAAGATGGATAAAAAGCGCTGCAAATGGTGCCTCTCATCAGACAAGATGATTCACTACCATGATACATATTGGGGCGTTCCTGTTCATGATGACCAAGAACTATTTGCGAAACTTATCTTGGATATGAATCAGGCCGGTCTGTCTTGGTCAACTATTTTGAATAAGATGGAAACTTTTTACGAAGCCTATGACCAGTTTAATATTTGCAAAATTGCTAGTTACGATAAAGAGAAAGAAGAGGAGTTACGGCAAAATTCTGGTATCATTCGGAACAAATTAAAGATTGCTGCTGCGATTAATAATGCACAGATTGTTCTAGATATTCAAAAAGAATTTGGCTCTTTTAATGCCTACATCTGGTCTTTTACAAAAGGTAAAGTTCTTCAACATAAGATTACAGATGAAAGCCAAGTTCCTGTAACTAATGGTGTGGCAGAAGCCATGTCGAAAGACATGAAGAAGCGCGGCATGAAGTTTGTCGGTCCAACAATCATCTATGCTTATCTCCAAGCGATTGGCGTCATCAATGACCATGCAGAATACTGCTTCCGTAATAAGGAACTGCAATAAATTTTTACAAGTGTTAATTTAAAAATAAGGATAAAGAGTCTGGATAGTCCAGGCTTTTTTATTGTAAAGAGTTTTGGAAGACTTATCTGGACCTATTTTCTAAAAAAGGAGTGCTTCAAAATATATTTTTACCGCATCTAATCTGGTAAAACTTGGATATGAA
>NZ_DKXK01000012.1:15914-43553 GCF_002492185.1 Lactococcus sp. UBA7128 | reverse complement strand
GGTAAAACTTGGATATGAAATATATCGAAACAATATTGACACTTCTTGTTAATTAATATAAACTTAATGTCAGAAAGCGCTTTCGAATAAAAATTAGGAGTTTATCATGAGCAAAAAAATTGTAGGTGTTACAGCATGCGCCGCAGGAATTGCCCATACTTATATGGCACAAGCAGCATTAGAAAAGGCTGCAGAAGAACTTGGCTATGACGTCAAAGTTGAAACACAAGGCACTATTGGAACTGAAAATGCCCTCAACGATCAAGAGATTAGAGAGGCTGATGTTGTCATTATCGCAGCAGACGTTAATGTGGATAAAGCACGTTTTGTTAATAAGCGTTTGGTAGAAATTGACACCAACTCTGTCCTTAAAGATGGGCAAGCTGTCATAGAAAACGCCCTCGCTAACGCACAGCCTTTTAGCGGTAAAGGCGTCAAAGTTGGCGGAAAAATGGAAATTGGAACCTCTGGGAATAAGGCTGTACGTTATTTGATGTCTGGTTTGACCGATATGATTCCAGTGACCATTGCAGCCGGGCTACTTTTAGCAATCGCAAATGCCTTTGCCTTCCAACCTGATCCCAATAATGCCAACCTCGTTGTTTGGGGCTTTAGCGAAGACATGATGGGGCAATTCCTCTCGAAAATGTTTGACTTAGGTAAAGTCGGTTTCACATTGATGATTCCAATCTTTGCAGCGGGAGTTGCACGCGCGATTGGGGACAAACCAGCTGTTGCTCCAGCTTTCATTGCAGCCTATATCATCAATGATCCGACTTTCTTAGGAACAGAAACAGGGGCAGGATTCCTTGGAGCTATTTTAGTTGGGTTTGGTGTCGGTTACTTTGTCAAACTGCTCAAAAAAATCAAATATCCCGATATTATTAAACCCATTGTGCCTATTTTGATTATCCCGATGGTTGCAACTTTTGTTTCCTTTGTCGTGATTCATTTCTTAATTGGGGATCCGATAGCAAATGGTATGGCTGTTTTATACGATGTTATCAATGATGTCACTGTGCGTTATGAAGCAGCACCGATTATTTACGGCGCGATTCTTGGCGGAATGATGGGTGTTGACATGGGAGGACCGATTAACAAAACAGCAATGCTTGTTTCTTCAGCAATTTTTGTTGATACGATGGCACAGTTTGGTCCTGAAGCAGTCAATGCTATCCCACAAGCAGCAACAGGAGCTGCTATTGCTGTAGCACCACTTGGCGCAGGTATTGCAACACTCCTCTTCAAAAAATACTTTACGACAGAAGAGCGTGCACTTGGTTCATCAGCCTTGGTTATGGGCATGGTCGGCGTAACGGAAGGTGCGATTCCCTTTGCAGCATCAAATCCTAAGTTCATTATTGCCAATACCTTATCTTCTGCACTTGCAGGTGCTACCGTTGCGGGTATGGGTATAAAATTCTTTGGAGGTGTTGGCTCACCTTTGGGTGCCTTCTTAGGTTATACAACAGGTCCTAACTTTGCGTGGCTCTACTGGATTATTTTAATTCTTCTCGCAAGTTTTGTTAATGCTTTGATCTATCGATTCATCGTAAGAAATAGAAATGTTGAAGTGGCTGAAGATATTCAACAAGGATAAAAAGAGAAAGTAAAAATGGAAAATACAGTATTTAACAAAGAAAATGTCTTTTTTACAGAGGATAGCTTTGTCAATAATGAAGCATTGTTTCGCTATATTGCTCAAAAAGCCATTGCGCTTGATTATGTTCACTCAGAAGAGGCGTGCTTTCAAGGCTTAATGGAGCGTGAAAGTCAATCGACAACGGCTTTTCAAGATGGATTTGCTATACCGCATTGTAAAAGTGATACGGTCAAAGCGCCTCAGTTAATGTTCATAAAGACTAAAGCGATTGCTTGGGAAAGTTTAGACGGATCGGATATTGAAAACTCATTTGCCTTACTCATTCCAAGTACGGGAGCCAAAGAGCACTTGCGCTATCTGGCGCAAATTGCACGTGCCTTGATTGATGATAATTTCCGAGAAGCATTAAAAAATAGCAGCACAACAGACGAAGCTTATACGATTATTTCAGAAAAATTAGGAGTTTAAACATGAAAAAGAAAGTACATATTGTTAATCATACGCATTGGGACAGAGAGTGGTATTTCACGACCATGGATGCTTTTCTTTTGAGTGATAATCTCTTCAATAATGTAATCGATGAACTTTTGCAAAATCCCGAAGCGAAGTTCTGTTTAGACGGACAATCTTCAATTTTGGATGATTATATGCGTCTTAATCCGCAGCAACTAGAGAATGTGAAAAAACTTGTCGCTAATAAGCAGCTTGCTATTGGTCCTTGGTATACCCAAACAGATGCTTTCTTTGTTGATGAGGAAAGTCTAATCCGTAATATGATTATTGGTATGCGTGACAGTCGTAAGTACGGCGAGGAAATGAAAATTGGTTACCTGCCAGATACTTTCGGACATAATGCACAGTGGCCGACAGTCTTGCAACATTGCGGCTTAGACAATATTGTTTTCTGGCGTGGTCTCAATCTGGAAAAACATACGCAGAGTCCTTACTTCACCTGGAAAGGTTTGGGAGAGAAAGAAATTACAGCCATGAACTTGGTAGATGGCTATGGTGCAGTAGCCTTCTTGAAAGATGAACCTGAATATATCGAAGAACGTTTACTTCCTGCTGTAAAACGGACAGAAAAATGGACGGACGTCAATGATTTGTTACTGACTGCAGGCGGCGATCAGTTAGATATTATCCGTAGTTTACCACAAACTCTTAAGGCAATTTCTGAAAAAACAGACTATGATTTTATCGAAAGTTCATATGAAGAATTTTTAGATGTCATAAAAAAAGAAGAAAATCTTCCAGAATATAAAGGGGAGTTCCGTGAACCTTGTACAACTCGTGCACATAAATCTATCGGTTCTGTTCGCTACGATATTAAGCGTACAAATTTCATTATTGAACAAAAACTCTTGAAACGTGTAGAACCATTGCTTGCTATAGGTAAAGCACATGGGATTACACTCAGTACAGAAACATTAGTTATCGCTTGGAAAAAAATACTTGAAGGACATGCCCATGATTCAATGGGCGGCTGTGTATCGGATGATGTAGCAGTTGATATTCTTCATCGTATGAAAGAAGCAGAAGAACTTGCTGATGGTATGGAGAACTATATTGTCAAACGCTTGAGTGAAAAATTAGGCCTTTCTGATAAGGAAATCTTGGTTTTCAATACGACATCCAAAGACTTTAAAGGCTATAAGCAGATTGATTTCTTAGCAGCAAGCAAAAACATCAAGTTATCCGGTATTGAAGAGATGATTATTGTGGATGAAGAGTATTTTGCAGGTAAAGACAATCTTCTTTTAGAAACGCCAGAAGGTAATAAATACATCAACGAAGATCCCTACTATCGTTTGTATGCTCTCGCGCATGTAGAAATTCCGAGTATGGGCTACAAAATCTTCACAATAGAAGACAGCCAAGAAGAAGCAGAAGTATTTGTTGCAACAAATGATGTGGCAATTAAAAATGAATACTATACAATCAATAATGAAGCTGGAAAACTTTCGCTCCTTACTACAGACGGGATTCATTTAGAAAACTTTTTAGAGTTTGAGGACATGGGAAACGACGGCGATACTTATGATTTCTCACCGCTCAAAGATGATGAACCGATTATTCTACGTCTTACAGATAGTCAGGTACAAAAAACATCACTGGCTGAGAAGATGATACTAAGTGGTCAGTTCCAGCTTCCCAAAACTTTAGAAAATCGTCTGGAAACAAAAGAGCTGGGAAGTCTGACAATGACTCTGACCTTGACTTTGAAGAAAAACAGTGAATTGATAGAAGGTATTTTAGTCATTGACAATCAAATCCTTAGCCACCGTTTGCGTCTAAAGCTTAATACTGGCGTGGAGAACACACGTTCAATTGCTTCTTTACCTTTTGGTTTCATTTCCCGTGAGTCCTTGACCGAAGATATTCCAAACTGGTTTAAGTCCTATGTCGAGTATCCAATTGATTTAGAACCATTTGATAAGAGTGTTTCTGTTGCGAATGAACATTATCATGTGAGTGCTTTTGGAAAAGGCTTGAAAGAGTACCAATTCCAAAAAGGAAGTTTATATTTAACACTGCTTGCTACGACTTCACAGTTAGGTAAACCAAATCTCGCATATCGTCCGGGGCGAGCGTCAGGAGATACGACTAAAAAAGGGCATGTCATGATGCCGACGCCGATGGCTGAATTATTAGGTGAGCAACGCTTTGAGTTTGCTCTAGTTGTGAACGCTCAAGCCTTTGATGAGTTTGCGACTTCTCAACACTGGGCAGAATATATATCGCCTAATATTGCTTATCAAAATCAGGTGCTGAATAAATTTATTCATCGTTTGGACAATAAAATCCAAGCCGATGACGAGCGCATAGCGCGTGTTGATGCATTTTCATTACTTAAAATCGATGGTTCTGCTTTTGATACAACTTTCATGCCGTCGTTATATGACACAGAGGCAGAAGTTTTACGCTTGGCTAATCCAACAAGCCAACCTTTGGCGATTGGGGACTTTGACTTCTCGCATTATGCCAAATATGAATTTGTTAACGCGCAGGAAGCTATTGTAGCAGCACAGTCTGAGATTGCTCCATATGATATGGTAAGTATTAAACTATGGCGCAATTGATGTTTCGCATTCAGCTCTACTTGTATTCAGTATTGACAGCTATGTGGATCTTTCAATATGAGCCACTGATGGCAGCCAAAAATGTATCGTCTGCCACTAGTCTGCAAGTTTTGACATTTGTGCAACTTATTGTTATTGGCTCAATACTGTTATATAGTGGCATCTTAGAAAGAAGTAAACACAGGAACTCGGTTATTCGTGGGACTCTAATTCTCAGAATAATAATTTCCGCTCTTCTTTTTATTGTTGAGTTTCCTACAGTTTTTATTGTTGGCTTTCTGATCTATCAAGTAGGTGCCGTAGGTTGTGATATTTTTTATGAGAGTTTACTTTTAGAAGAAGCCAGTAAAAAACGTCTTGATTTCGGCAAATATCGTATGTTTGGTTCACTCGGCTATGCTACAAGCGGATTTTTAGTGAGTGGCTTTCTGTTCCTAGAGTTTGAAGTTCCTATTTTATTGATTTTATCCGTGGTGATTAATTTTATCTTACTGTTTCTCAATCTGAAAACACCTTTTTCAAGTCGAAGTAGCGTTGAGCAAGGCTATGATAAAAAGAAGATGAAGTTGCCACTGTCAGCACTTGTATTTATTTTTTGCTGTGCTGTAGTCACGACACTACCAGGATCTTTTGGCTATCTCTTTAATGGCTACTTGCGAGAACAATTTTCTTTACCCTTGCAGCATGTGACCCTATATGTGAGTGTTGCTGTTTTTATCGGTTCTTGCATCTCTGAGGTATCAGCTTTTTATGTAGTGGATCGTTTAATTAGAAAAATCGGAGCGAAGCAAGTCTTATTCATTGGTTTCTTGGCTTCCATTATTCGCTGGGCTCTAGCTATCGTAAGTCCTAATGCAGTATCTTTTGTAGCAACTTATCTTTTTCATGGGATTAATTTTGCTTTCTTATATATCGGTTTTCTGACCTTGCTGAGAGCCAAGTTAGGTAATGAAATTGTAGGGACTTTAACGATGCGCTTTACTTTTATAGCTAATCTTATCGGTGTAGGGCTGGCACAACTTTATGCCTTATCTCTTGAAACTATAGGTGTACGCGGTATTTTAGTCAGCTACTTGCTGATTAGTTTGTTTGCTTTTGGCTTTGTGGTAATCTTTTATAAAAGACTCGCTTCAAATAATGTATGAGGAAAAAGATGGTTTATTTGGTTTTTGATATAGGTGGGACAGCTTTAAAATATGGTTTGCTTTCAAAAGATGGCACTATTATAGAAAAATATTCAGAAGTTATTCCAGAGAGTTATGAGTCATTGTTGGCACGAATGGACCAGTTATGCAAAACGTATCAAAATTTGTCAGGAGTAGCCATAAGTTCACCTGGTATTTTTGACTATGAATCAGGACTTTTAACAACATCCTCAGCTCTTGAATACTTGATTGGGAAGCCTTTTTTAAGGGACTTATCTTTAAGAATTCAGTTGCCAATGAGTATTGAAAATGATGGCAAGTGTGCCTTGCTTGGAGAATACTGGAGAGGGAGTGCACAGGAAGCAAGTATCGCTGCTATGTTTGTCATTGGTACAGCAGTTGGTGGAGCAATATTAATCAATGGAGACATCCATCGAGGAGCACATAAGAATGGTGGAGAGCTGGGGTATATGTTAGTTCAGAACAGGCCTGAAGAGCAGCATTATGCTTCCTTGGGAGGGAAAATTGGTTTTCATGGTTTGCTGCAATATCTCAATCAAAAGGGCTATTCTATCAGAAATGGACTTGAGTTATTTGAAAGGGCACAAGAAAACCAAACGGTAGAAAAACTCTATAAAGAACAACTGAGTTATTTAGTTGTCACTGCTTTGAATTTACAATATTCGCTTGATCCAGAAATTATTGTTGTGGGCGGCGCTGTAAGTCAAAATCCTTATTTTAAACGAATGCTAGATGAAACCATCGAACAAGTTATGGCTAGACGTGCCAATTATATGTTTCCTCGTTTAGTGATTGGAAAGTTTGGTAACGATGCTAATCTTTTAGGGGCTTTATATCATTTTTTGAAGGGAGGTTCTCTTGAAACTTGACCCGCGGGAACGCGCTATCCTTGAGTATATTCATGCTCATCAGACAGTAACCATTTCGGAAATTGCGAAGCATTTGAAAGTATCAAATAAGACTGTTTCAAACACCCTTAAGGCGATCGATTTTTCACTTAAAGGAAGTGATGTGGTACTTATTAGAAAACCAAATGTTGGCGTTTCTTTAAAAGGTTCGGATGAAGCATTTGTGAGGTTACTGGAGGCGGAGCTTGTTAGTGACTTTGTACCAGAGACACAGCAGGATCGTTTGGCTTTTATAGTATTTTCTCTATTGAAGAAAAAGGAAGCTATAAGCAAACAAACTTTTATCCAGCAACTTTTTATCAGTAAGTCAACTCTGGAAAAAGATTTAACGAAAGTTAAACAAATTCTGGAAGAACTGGGGGCGACTTTAACAGTTATTTCTAAAAAAGGTATTTTAATTGAACTTGCAGAAGCAGAACGCCAAAGTATCTTTGTGGCTTGTTTAGATTACTTTTATCATGAAAACTGGAAAATTATCCAAGATGAGGACCGCTTCCTACAAATTTTACAAAATGTTCCTAAAATATTTTTGAGCAAAAATGAAGTAGAAGATTTTAAGCGAATTGCGGACTTATTGACTGATTTCTTAACATCAGAAAAAATAGTTATACGTGATGAGAGCTATCAGTTTTTGCTTCTCTATCTTTTAGCCAGTTCGGAAAAATTAATGACTTTTGATTCTTTTGAGGTGAAAGCTGAAGAAGCTGTACGTAAGTTTTGGAAGAAATTTACTAAGCTTGCAGTGCTTGATTTCTCAGAAGGTGCTGCTACTGCCTTTTCTGCCTTTCTAACTTTGCATAAACAGAAGTCTGAAAAGCATAATGACGAAGAACGAAAAATAAAGAGAATATTAGATAGAATTACAAGAAACTCCAATGAACAGTTATTAGATGTAGTGGTCAATCATATTCGAGAAGCTATTGCCCGTGCACGAAAGGGACGCTCTGTAC
This sequence comes from Lactococcus sp. UBA7128, assembly GCF_002492185.1. Classification (NCBI taxonomy): domain Bacteria; kingdom Bacillati; phylum Bacillota; class Bacilli; order Lactobacillales; family Streptococcaceae; genus Lactococcus; species Lactococcus sp. UBA7128. The sequence goes on along the minus strand of NZ_DKXK01000012.1, from coordinate 35,846 downwards.
GCAACCCTAACTTACAAGATATTAAGAAAAATTATGCACTTGCTTTTGAAGACAGTCTCAGCATTGCAAAGGCGCTCCGAGAAAATTTTGAGATACTCTTAACAGAGGATGAGGTTGCCTATATTGCTTTGCATATACAAGTTTTAAAAGAGCATGAAAGCAGTCAAACACCCGTTTTAGCTGTACTCATTAGTGCAAGTGGACAAGGCGTTTTTCAATTTTTGATGGCTCGATTGAGAAAGATTTTTCCTAATATTTTGATTTCGAGAATTCTTACTGTTCAGGAGATAAGTCAAACAGAGATTACGGAAGACTTAGTCTTAACGACTTTGGACTTTAACTTGCCTGGACATCCGGTAATTAAGCTTTCACCGATTTTATCTGCTGAAGACATTGAAAATATTTCTAGCTTCCAAGCTAATTTTTTCCAGAAAAAAGCTCAGATATTCTCAGAAGAGTTTTCAGAGCTTATTTCAGAAGACTTTATTTTCTTAGATGAGAAAATAAACACCATTGGGCAAGCCATCTTGTTCATGGGTCAAAAACTAATCGAAAGAGGTTATGCTGAAGAAGGGTTTATTGAATCATGTTTGGAACGTGAGAAGTTATCCTTTACGTCTTTAGAATCTTTCGCTACACCGCATCCTCTAGATGTTTCGGAGGTGAAAAAACCGATTATTGCTTTTATGCGCGTCAAAGAAGAGCTAACATGGGGAAAAGAAAAAGTGAGGTATGTCTTTCTGATGTGTATTAAAGATCGCTCAATCAAAGAGTTAGAACAAATTTACGGTACCTTACTTAAAATTATAGATTCCTCAGAACACAGCATCCTGCTGAAAGGGAGCGAAAAAGAAATTCTTGAATTTCTCACCGATACGCAGTCTTAGTGACTAATATTATTAAGTTGAGGTGGAATTTTTCCGAAAGTTATAATGTGAAAAGCAACGGATTTTGGTTCTGTATAATCTATGGTGGTAGATGAAAATCTATTGCCATTTTTTGTACAAGAAAAATCATAGGAATTCGATAAAATAGAGTTTCGACACACTTATTTTATAAGGAAAACCTATGACTCATTCAGATTCTATCACATTATTGCTTGACCTCAAAGCCTCAGAGCTTGAATTCCCAACCGAAGATTTCCTTACTTTGGGTTACTCAACTTGTATAGGTATTCATCAAGCACAGATTTTTCATGCAAATTATCGCCCACACAAGACCATCTGTCCGCAGTGTGGAGTCATCTCAGAAGAACGTAAAGTCCATTGCTTACAACACTTCTGACGTGCTACTCACACCCTCAGGACATCGCCCACGTGTCTTGAGATTGACCAAGCCAAAGTTAACTTGTACAGATTGTCAAAGCCTCTTCACCCCTCATCCCTACTTTGTAGAAGCTGGTGCCAAAATTGCCTCAACCGTTCGAGCGGCTGTATTTCTTGATTTCAAGGTCAAAATGGCAATGAAAGATGTGGCAAGACGCTACTTTATCTCGCCTGCCACTTGTTGGAAAATCGTGGATCAAACACCTTTAAAACAACCTTTTAGGCAGCTACCAGAAGTGCTCTGTTTTGACGAATTCAAAGCCACTCAAAATGACGATAATGGGCTTGCCTTTGTCTACGCGGATGGTTTAACACATGACATCTTAGATATTCTAGAATCTCGCAAACAAGCCGACTTAATCAGCTATTTCCTAAAATTCCCACGTCCTGCGCGCTTGAAAGTCAAGGATATCGTCATGGACATGAATGCCTCTTACCCTGGTCTACTCCAGCTTTTTCCTAATGCCCAGCTCATCATTGATGGTTTCCACCTTATCCAGCAATTATAGAGAGCTTTCAATCAACTGCGGATCAAGGAAATGAAGGAATTGAAGAAACTCAAAGGAGACAATGGCAAGGTTTATCGCAAACTCAAGAAATACTGGCGTCAGCTCCTCAAGTGGAACGGCAAGGTCAATTATCAGAACCGTAAGCAATTCCCGCTTTTCAGAGGCGAATGGCGGACAGATGGCGAAGGTGATTGACTATCTTTTGAGCTACTCTCAGAAACTCCAAGAAGCCTACATGGTCTATCAGAACGCTTTTGATGCCTTTGCCAATAAGCAAGCAGAGGGCTTTTTGAGGCTATTGAAACTCTGCCTGAAAGCTTACCAGAGGACTTTAAGAAGAGTTGTCGTTACTTGCTTAAACACAAGCAGGCTATTTCACGAGGCATTATCTCGCCTTACTCCAACGGACCTCTAGAAGGTTCAATAATCTTTGTAAACTCATCAAGCGCATTGCCTTTGGATTTGTTAGATTTGACCACCTCAGAAAACGGATTTTACTCCAACAAATTCTCACAAAGCGTAGCTAAAAAAGCCATCAAAAACTGATGACTTTCTCCTGTTTTTAAACTCATTTTATCGCTTTACCACCGCAGAGTAGACAGAACTCGGATTTTATGCCGTTGCTTTTTAACTCATTTTAGATGATTTACAGATCAATCTTTTCAATATGTCAAACAAAATAAATTAAATTAAAATGAAATAAAGTAAAGTAAAGTGTATGAGGCGGGGATTAATAGTTAAATTCATTAAAGTATTTGGAAACTTTTTTTGCTTCCTCCTTTGTATTATAGTCAAGTTTTGGCTGTAATAAAACAATTTGCAATACTCGCCTCACATACTCATCCATTATAATCGCTGTATGCTCAATTTCGTCAGAAGAATAAGTAACTTTGTTACCATGAGTTTGTTTGCTTCTTATTCTAAAAGCCATTTTAATAGTATCTAGAAGCTCTTGGTTTTTTCTTGCTTCTTTTCAAAAGTTTGAAGCTTAGTCGAATATGCAAATATATTTGAAATATTATTTTCATCCCCTTTATTTAGCTTTAACAAATTTGTAGTTATATTTTTTAGGGCTTTCTCTATTTTAGTACTCTTCATTCCTTCAAGAGCATATACACATTGTAAAACTTGCATATAAAAATCAATTTTTACAGGTAGGTGCCCACTTCTTCGGGCAAACTGCAAATTTAATAATGCTCTAATAAAACTCGATTCCTTACTTCTATCTAATTTATCATTTTCTATAGTAGATGCTCTTTCAGAATGATGTATGACAGGGGGAGCGTCAGATAGAGGTTTAGTCATTATTGGATACAACAAAAAATAGTTTTTTTCGACCTGCTTTATTTCCTCCTCTGTTAAAGCAATTGCTTTTCGCTCCCCATTTGCTAGAGTATACGGCATTTCTATACGTATATGACTTTGATAACCACTTTTAGTAATAAAATAAGTATTATTTTCTTGTACACATGAATCTTTGACAAGCCAAATTGCTGTAGATAAAATAATAATGTTTTTATATTGCCTAGAAAAAAATAAATGGTATATATTGTCAACCTTTTGTTTTGCAGCAGTATTGTTATTTTTAAAGATATCTAATCCAATTTCGTAAAGTGATTTCTCTATCTCATGAGGGAGCTTAAATGTAAAACAAATACTTGTTTTTTCTTTGAATTCATTTAGTCTCAATAAACCATAATTTTGTTTAAAGGCTTTTTCCAATTTTTTATTTTTTTTTAAACAATGATTGATTGGATAAGACTTCAACTTTTTCAAAAGGTAATGTCTTCTCTACATGACTGTCTAAAAATAAAAGATTTCTATGTATATTGAGATAACTAATTTCCATAGTGATATAATTCATGCTATTCTCTCCTAAATCAGAATATTGTTATTTTATTATTCTCATTGTATCATAGTGTGTAAAGTGGAAATTCCAGAAAAATAAAAAAGTTCATTTCATCCTTAATTTTACTGATAAAAACGTCTAAATTCCTGCGCCAAATCAGTAAATGCCGAGGTCAAAATCTCATCCTTATCCTGAGTTGCAGTACCTTCTGCCCGCACCAACTGAAAGTCGTCAAAACCCATTATTTCTTGGAAGATTGTTTGCATATAGTGTGGTGCAATATCGACAGATTTATAAATATTGTCTGCTGTATAGACCGAGCCGCTGGCAAAAAGCATGAGCACCTTATAGTTGTCTTTCATCAAGCCTTCTGAAACTTTTCCTTGCTCATCTGGCGCAGCAAGATAACGGAAAGTTTCACGGGCAATCATCAGGTTATCAATATAGTCCTTCATACGTGAGGTGATGTTGAAGTTATGTAAAGGCGTGGATACAACGATTCGTTGGTGAGCCTTAAACTGTTCTAATAAAAAGTTACTGCGTTCAGCAATTTTACTTTCAGAGGGGCTTAGTTCCTTACCGGCTGCTTGTTTATCCCAAACATCCCAGAGTGAGTCGGACTCAATGCGTGGAATGTCTTCCTCATAAAGGTTCACAATGGTTAGGTCATTTTCTGGAAAATGTGTGTGGTAAAGTTCCAGAAATTTATCCTGCAGCTGAACAGAAAAATGTTCATGATTTGCAAAGTCTGGATGTGCGTTGATTACTAAAGTTTTCATAAATAAAATCTTCTTTCTTTTGATATACTTAGTATACAACGAAATAGTGTCAAAATGAGTCACTATTAAAAACGGAGAAAATAAAATGGATAAATCAGTACGTCTGAACCAAGAACTCATCTATCTCAGCGACAAACATGAGTTTCAACTCAAAGACCTCATGCAAGAATTTAATATTTCACGGCGGACAGCTTTACGGGATGTTGAAGCTTTGGGGCAAATGGGTCTGGCCTATTACTCCGAAACGGGAAAACATGGCGGCTATAAAATCATCAATCAAAAATTATTACCCCCTGTTTACTTTAATAGTGACGAGATTCATTCGATTTTCTTTGCTTTATCTGCACTGCGGCAACTGTCCAGCACCCCTTTTGAAAAATCTTATGAACAAATCCAACAAAAGTTATCTGCACTTTTGCCTCAAGCCCAGCAAAAAGAAGTGGATAAACTTCTGAAAGTCGTGCATTATTATAGTGTGCCACCGATTAATCCACCGAAAGCTTTGGCTTTGATTTTGCAGTCGATTTTGGAAAGTAAGGTTGTTTCGCTGACTTATACCCAGTATGAAAGGACAGAACTTCATTTACAATTTAATGAAATTTTTTATCGGGATGGGATTTGGTTTTCCAGTGCTTATGATATATTTGCGGAGCAGTGGGGCACTTACCGTTGTGATTATATGGTTGATGTTGTCCTTGAAGAACGTTTTAAGCAGACTTATACGCTGGCAGAACTTGATGACTTTCAAAAAACATATGAAAGTGAGTTTCACAATATCCCCTTTCGTTGTCGCTTGACGCAGTTTGGTAAGGAGTCTTTCTTAAAACACCGTTATCCTAACATGGAGTTGGAGGAAGTCGACGGTATTTTTTATATGACAGGCGGTTATCACGAGACAGAGTTAAACTATATGGTGCATTATTTAACCTCTTTTGGTAAACACTTGGTGGTCGAAGAACCACCACAACTGAAAAAAGCTTACTTGAATCACTTAAAAGAGATGCTTTTACTGCTAGAGTAAGTTTTTTATGTTTCTCATAGCTATTGGGAATCAGATTGTAAATCTTTTTGCTCTCGCCTATCTTTGTGCTAAAATAAATTTATAACGAACAGGAAGGAGTGCAAACCATGACAGCATCAATGAAAATCTGGAATAAACTCTAAAATTGCATATTTTTAGGGTCTGTAATCAGAATTTCAAGGGTGTGGTCTGCACTTTTTAGAAATTATTAAGAAAGCGGGCAACCGCTTTTTTCTGTGTCTTCATACGGCCCTTCAGAACATATTTGGAGGAAAAAGATGCCTTTAGCACTAGAGATGAAAAATGTTAGATTGAGTTTTAAAGACCAAGATATTTTAGAGATGGAACACTTGACGGTTTATGAGGGAGAAAAGATAGGAATAATCGGTGCCAATGGGCAAGGAAAATCAACTTTGCTACAGCTTATTGCGGGTCAGATAAAACCTGATTATGGGAGGGTTGAGCGGTACATTGATATTGAATATCTGAGACAAGTTGGCGGAGAAGCTAGGGGTGCCCTTGACTATGAGTGGTTATCACGGATGCAGGTGCCAGCTCAGGCTTATGAAAACTTGTCTGGTGGGCAGCAGCGTAAGTTTATGCTCAGTCAAGTTTTAGCACACTATCCTCAAGGTTTATTATTAGATGAACCAACCACGCATTTGGATAAAGAAAGTATTGAAGAGTTGGTTAAGGAAATCCAGTATTACTACGGCACTGTACTTATCGTGTCCCATGATCGTTCTTTTTTTAACGCCACAGTACAGAAGATATGGGAAGTCGCCGAGGGACAAGTGACGGTCTATAGCGGCAACTATCAGAGCTATGTCCAAGAAAAAGAGAAGGCTGCCCTAGAGGTTGTGCGCTATAATGAGAAGCTGGCAAAGGAAAAAGTACTTTTAGAGCGTGCCATTGCCACGAAAGAAGCTAAAATAGCCAAGCAGGCAGACAATGTCGCTAAAAATTTGAAACGTGCGATAAAGCCTGACCGCTATTCGGCAACCAAGTCCAAAGACAGTGTACAAAAGGCAGCCCAGCGACAAGTGAAAGCCATGAACACAAGGTTAGACAAGCTTGGCGACTTTGAAAAGCGAGAAGAAGAGCGAGAACTCAGATTTCCTCTCCCTCAGAGTCTCGTCTTGCACAACAAATTTCCCATCATGGCAGACAGGTTGACAGTAAAAGCAGGCGAAGCAATCCTGCTGGACAAGGTTGATTTCCAGTTTCCTCTAGGAAAAGTGATTGCTCTTTCAGGGCCAAATGGTTCGGGAAAATCCAGTCTGTTGCGAAAAATTATGGCGGGAGATGAACACCTGACTTTATCGCCAAAGTTGAAAATAGCCAGTTATGGGCAGCTGGATTATGAGCTTCAATCAGAGTTGCCTTTATTGCAATATCTGACTGGGCAGAGTGATTACGATGAGCCTTTCATTCGTAGCCTTCTCGTACAGTTAGGCTTTAATCACAGTCAGATGCGAACAGCGGTCCATAAATTATCCGGTGGGCAGGCGACAAAAGCTGTTTTGGCACACACCTTTATCCAACCCGCAAATCTCTTAATCCTAGACGAACCGACGAACTTTATTGATTTAGAAACAATAGAAGCCTTGGAAAAGTTTATCAAAAGCTATCCGGGAACAATCATTTTGACTTCACATGACAAAGCTTTTGTGGAAAAAGTGGCAGATGTTCACTATGAGATTTCAGAAAAGAAATTACGCCAAGTTGACTGAGAGGGAACTTACAAAATCCAAATCAGTAGCTGTAAGCCCTTTCTTGTGATAAAATAAAGATAAAAATTTCTCTATACAGAAAGGGGTTATTATGGCTCATGTACATCCTTATATCACGCTCAACAATACGAAAGAGGCGTTGGTTTATTACGAAAAAGTTTTAGGGGCGAAAAATATTCACCGTGTACCTGTTGGTACAGAACAAGCAGCAGATTTTGGTGTTTCAGCCGATCAAGCCTCAGAGATGACCATGCACAGTCAGTTTGATATTTTAGGCGTAACGATTATGGCTGCGGATAATTTTAAAGGGGAAGAGTTAGGCTATAGCGGTGTTTCTATCATGTTGGATGTGAATGCAGAAGATGCGGAAGCCATGGCAGAAGCTAAAGCTTTTTGGAAACATCTGTCGGAGAGCGGTCAAGTGACAGTCAATATGGCTTTTGAAGAACAGTTTTGGGGCGGTGCTATGGGTGATTTTACTGATAAGTATGGTGTGCACTGGATGTTGCACGCACAACCTTACTCCAAAAATGCTGTCAGATAAAACACAGTTATACGTCGTGCGAGTTTAGCCCCATTAGCTGCTCTATCTGCCTTGCTCTATATCTATATAAAGCGAAATTAAAGAAAGGACTTGCGCGAACAAGCCCTCTTTAAAACCGTATGAAGAATGGTAGCATTTCATTATTCTATAAATAACGTCATTGCTAAAGTTAGGCGTTATTTTTTATGTTCATCGTTGACTTTCAAAAGGAAAAATATGAGAGAATACAGTCTTTTTTCTAGTTCAAGTTTATTTTTTCTAAAGTGCTTGAGTCAAGTTGTTTTTATATATAATCCTACTTTAACTGAAACTTCTAGCTGAAATAAGTTTGAAAAAGTGCTATAATGATTGAGCTATGAACGGAATTCTGAATGTATATAAAGAAGCAGGTTGGACATCTTTTGATGTCGTGGCAAAGCTGCGTGGGATATTAAAAACAAAAAAAATAGGACATGGAGGGACTCTTGATCCCCAAGTAACAGGCGTTCTTCCTATCGCAGTAGGAAAAGCAACAAGGCTTTTAGAGTACATGGAAGAGGCAGGAAAAGTCTATGAAGGCGAAGTGACTTTAGGATTTTCGACAGAAACTGAGGATGCGGAAGGCGCAGTTGTCGAGGTAACGAAAGTGCCTACACATCTATCTTGTGAAACCGTTGATGCTGCAATGGCAAAGTTTTTAGGTGACATCCAACAAGTACCACCGATGTATTCTGCTGTTAAAGTAAAGGGCAAACGTCTTTATGAATATGCGCGTGCTGGAGAGAATGTTGAACGACCTATACGTCAAGTGACGATAAAAGAATTCGTGCGTACAAGTCCAATAAGCTTTGAGGAAGATTGTGCTCGTTTTACTTTTCGTGTGACTTGCAGCAAGGGAACTTACGTTCGCACACTTGCTGTAGACCTATCTGCTGCTTTAGGTTATGCAGGACATATGTCAAAACTGCAAAGAACATCTGCCAATGGTTTACAGATTGGCGATGCATTAACCTTAGGGCAAATTGAAGAATATGTGAAACTGGAAGAACTTGGGCAGATACTGCAGCCAAAAGAAGTCGCTGTATCTGACTTGCCTCGTATTGACTTAAGTTCTGAACAAGCAGAAGCAGTACGTGTCGGCAAAAAATTTGAACTGTCTGATTTTGCCAATATAGAAGCAGACAAAAAAGTGGCCTTGTTTTACAAGGACAAACTCCTCGCTGTTTATATGAAACATCCCGAAAAATCAGGAATCCTAAAACCACATAAGGTAATAAATTAAAATGAAAACTTTGTATTTTGACGAAATTGAAAATTGGAATGAACCGACTGTCCTTGTTTTAGGCTATTTTGATGGTTTGCACCGAGGACATCAAGCTCTTTTTGCAGAAGCAAAAAAACTCGCAGCAGTTTTGAATTTGAAAATTGCTGTCTTAACCTTTCCAGAAAAACCAACGCTCATTTTTCAAAAGTTTGAACCTGACATGCTATTGAAATTAACCAGTGACAAGAAACGAGAAGAACTTTTTGCAGAAAATGGTGTAGATTATCTTATCTTTAAGGATTTTACTTCTTGTTTTGCCAAACAAACTGCAGAGGAATTCTCCAAGAATGTTCTCGATAAATTCCTGCCTAAAGTTGTTATCACAGGCTTTGATCATAAGACAGGCTCAGATATGACACAGCTCAAAGGCAATGATCAGTACAAAGTTGTTGTTGTTCCAGAGGTTTCTGATGAAAAAGGAAAAATCTCATCTACACGTATTCGTGAGTTGGTGAAAACGGGAGATATTGCGTCAGCCAATGCACTTTTAGGTTATCCCTATGAAATCACTGGAATTGTTGTGCATGGTTTTGCTCGTGGTCGTACGATTGGTTACCCAACGGCGAATTTAGCCATAAAGGACTTCATTCATATTCCGTCTCCAGGAGTTTATACTGTCGATGTCTTATTACAGGGGGAACGTCAAAGAGGATTCGCTTCAATCGGCTACAACGAAACTTTTAACGGTAAAGAAAAGACAGTAGAAATTCATATTTTCGACAAGGATCTGGATCTCTATGGAGAAAAACTAACCGTCCTTTGGTTGGATAAGATTCGTGACATGATTAAATTTGAAAGCGTCGATGCTCTAATTGCTCAGATGAAAGAGGAGGAAAAAAAAGCACGTCAATATCAAGAAAAGTAAAGAGAGTCTTATTTGGAATAAGGCTTTTATAAATCTGTCTTTTGCGAAAATGGAACATTAATCTTAGCAGAAAGTTTCAGATTGTGATATACTTAATAAGAACAATTTTTAAGGAGAACATTAATAATGTCACGTAAACCTATTATCGCTGGTAACTGGAAATTGAATAAAAACCTCAAAGAGGTTAAAGAATTTATCGCAAAGATTGATGGCAAATTGCCAACAGAAGACAAAGTAGATGTTGCTATTGCAGCACCTGCACTTTACCTTGTATCAATGGTGCAAGAACGCGGAAATAACCCACTTAAAGTTGCAGCTGAAAATGTTTACTTTGAAAATTCAGGGGCTTTCACTGGTGAAATTGCTCCTGCTATGCTTGCAGCTGAAGGTATCGAATACTCTATCATCGGTCATAGTGAACGCCGTGAATATTTCCATGAAACAGACGAAGACATCAACAAAAAAGCGAAAGCGTTGATTGAAGCTGGTGTAACACCAATCCTTTGCTGTGGTGAAACACTTGAAACTTTTGAAGCTGGTAAAACAGCAGAGTGGGTTTCATCTCAAATCGAAGCCGGTCTTGCTGGTATTGACGGTAAAGATGTTGCGAACATGGTTATCGCTTACGAACCAATCTGGGCTATCGGTACAGGTAAAACTGCGACAGCTGAAATCGCTGACGAAACTTGTGGCGTTGTTCGGTCAACTGTTGAAAAACTTTACGGTAAGGAAGTTGCAGATGCAGTACGTATCCAATATGGGGGTTCTGTAAAACCTGAAACAGTTGCTGAACTTATGTCTAAAGAAAATATCGATGGTGCCTTGGTTGGCGGTGCTTCACTTGAAGCAGATTCCTTCCTTGGTCTGCTTGAAATTTACAAATAATTGATGGAAAGAGAAACTCGTAGGAGTTTCTTTTTTTCGCAGATTTTAAGAGGGAGTGGCATAATAAAACTGTCTGGGTCTCGGATTTTTTATACGTTTATCTTACTTTCTGAAATTTATTTTATTTAATAGATTAAAATGTTACAATAGTGTAAAAGAGGTGATGTGAATGACAGATATAGAATATTCCTATGCCGTTTTAGACATCTTAGAGCAGCTTCAAGAAAATATTCGTAAGCGAGATAACTTAAAACGTGAGGCAAGAAAAAAACAGACAGAAGAAGCAGCAACGATGGCAATGTTGTTTTCCCTTATTATACCTGCTACACTTCTCATTATATTTGTCATTATTGAGACAACCGATTTAATTTCAGTAGCTACTTTTGGGGAAACTTTGGATAACCCTTACATTGTGATTGTTGGCATCTTGCTTTTATGCTCATCTTTTGCTGTATATTCTTATCTCTTTGTAATGCACAGCTGGCGCCAAGGATGGATAAAATTTGGAGCGAAGCGCGTTAAAAAAAGAGTCTATCAAGCCATGAACGATCAGAAAAATGAGATAGGCTTAGAGCTTAAAAACATTTTAGAATCAAGCCTGTTGATGCATTCACGTATTCCAGATAAGTTTTTATCTGTAAGGTCAGTTACTTTTTTAATCCGAACACAGGAAAGCAATCCAGAGATGACTCTAGAAAATGCAATCAGTAAGTTGGAGCAAGATATTAAAAATAAAGACAGTGCACACGTTCTTTTGAGAGAAGATGAGTTATCAATGATTGAAAGAGAACGGCAAAATCGCTATCTTAATTTCTTGGCTGAAATTTTTGAATAAGTATAGAAAGTAAAAGAAAAGAGATGAACAGTAAAGAAAAAGAGGTGCAGTCTGATGCGACAAAAGATTTTGTCAAAGATAAGTATTTTGAAGGAGGAAATTTTTTACTTAAATTACGTCAAACCTTGGTTACTCTAGCCTTTTGGTGGATGATTATCTTCCCACTTTTGACTTTGATAAACTCCATCTCCAGACAGCGGATTTGGAGAAATATCTATCGTTGGACTTGGGCAGATGGTCTGTTATTGGCTCGTGACCTTTTTATCATGGTGATTCTCTCCCTGCTCGTTTTTATTATTATTGGAGGATTTTTTCTACTGAGAAATAACCGTAATTTGAAAAAAATTTATCCGGAGAGAAAAACATACGATGAAGAACGTGCCACGGCCCGTTGTGCAATTTTGGAAGAAGCTTATGCTGAAAGATTTGGGGATAGGGAATTTCGTGAAAATGTCGATTATTATTCTGTCGTTCCTGAAAAAAATCTAGACACAGGCTTTGCTCATGAACGTTTCAAGGACGGAGGTTATCCTTATGAGTGATTCTATACTGCAGAATCTATTTTGGGTGCTTGTCTGCTATCCTTTGATTGGCGCAGTAGGTTGGACCATTGGAGGAATTTATTACCGTTATTTCTACAGGGGACGAAACCGTAAGTTCCACCCAATCATAGCAGCAGAGCAACCGATGGTTTCAATCATGATTCCTGCACATAATGAAGAAGTGATGATTGAGGAAACCATTGAGTATCTGATGAATGAGCTCAACTATGAAAACTATGAGGTACTGGTGTGTGACGATGGCTCCTATGATATGACCTCGGAAATTCTCGCCTCTCTCGCTTTCCGCTACTCGAACCTCAGAGTGCTTCATGTGGAGAAAAATAAGGGAAAAGCACACGCTTTTAATATTGGAATATCTTTTTGTAAGGGTGAATTCGTTCTTTCAAATGATGTGGATACTGTACCTGAGCCAGATGCACTCATCAAGTATATGAATTATTTCATGGATCCGGCTTATCAAAACTGCGCTGCCGTAACGGCCAATATGGATGTTCAAAACCGTTCACTCCTATTAGAAAAGTCGCAGACGGTTGAATTTTCATCCATTGTAGGGATTATCAAGCGAAGTCAATTAGGTCTTTTAGGATCTATGTATGCTTATTCTGGTGCCAATACAATGTATCGCAAAGCTGCTGTTTACGATGCGGGCCTCTTCCGTCAAGACAGGGCAACAGAAGATATTTCCATTGCTTGGGATCATCAGTTGAATGGCTGGCAAGCCTTGTTTGACCCCGATATCATGTTTTATATGAATGTGCCAAGCACTTTGGAAATGCTTTATAAACAACGGAAACGTTGGGCCAAAGGTGGAATTGAAGTTTATTTTACTAATTTTTTCAAGGTTTTTAAACATCCGTTAAAGCATATCAGTCAAGTGGTAATGATGATTGATCAAACGGGCTCTATCTTATGGAGTTTCCTTTATTGCTTTGGGCTTTTCTATATGCTCTTCCGTTTTTTCTGGTTAATACTCAGCCAGCAAACAGAAGCGCTGTTGCACTATGTTGACATGATATTTGTCTTTTACTCCTTTATGGCGATTGTGGGTTCATGGCAGCTTTTTGCAGCTTTAGTTATGGACAATCATGCCAAGAAATTGAAATATCTGTTCTTTGCGCCTGTTTATATGCTCTGGTATTGGCAGGTCAATACTCTGACCATCATCACAACTTTCATCCCAGCTCTAAAAGCAGTCATGGGACTTCAAGGTGAGGGAACTTGGGTAAGTCCAACACGTACTAAGATGAAAGATTAAAAAAGTAAAAGTACTTTACTAAGACATAGAAATGTTGCCTTAGTGGGGTATTTTTTTCTTTTATAGAAGCTTATTTTCAGTGATTTTTTAAAGTGTTCAGTTTTTCCTGGAGTAAATTTTCTTAAAATTGGTCTTCCTGTAAAAGTATATTCGTGTTAAAATGTAACCGTATTCAAAAATGGGAGGAGGTCGTAATGAAAGGAGAAATTCCTAATAGCCAGCAGCGCAAATTTGTTATCTTGGAACGCTTAATGAATCAGGAACATTTGAGCTACAAGAAGCTTTCTGAGGAGTATTTTGTCTCAAGAAGCAGTATTGCCAATGATATATCATACATAAAAAAACTGCTGGGACCTGAAGAGATAAAAATGACCTTTGATAATTCAGGGACTTATCTCAAAGCTACCGAGGTACAATTTCAAAAAATAATAAAACAAATTATACTGGCTGCCTTATCAGACGAAAAAAGGAATTACTTTATCGATGATATTTTATTGTCACAGATATCCACCATTTTTTACCAACTTCTGAGAGAAAGAAAACTTGATATTTCGGAAAGTTATGGGCAAAATATAGTCGTTTCTATCGCTGTTATGGTACAGCGAGGGAAGGCGGGAAAGTACATTGAGATCCAAGAAAGGGATAAGTTAGAAGAACTGATATCCGGCTTTAATATTTATCCCTTTACCCATGATTTACTTCAAAAAATTGAAAATGCAGGAATTTACCAATTTTCTTTGGAAGAGGTTCAGCATCTTAGTCATATTATTGCAGGCAGCGGATGGAATATTTTCGAAAGTCAAGACAGTGTGCCCCTTAAGTTTCGTAAAGAAACTGAACGTTTTATAAAAAGAGTTTGTGAAAATATCGATATAGATATTTTCAGTGATATACGCTTACAAGAAGAACTTGCTGTCCATCTCTACCAACTTTTATTACGCACGGAGGCGCAAAATTCAGTACACAATCCTTTGACTGAGGAGATGAAAAAACGCTATCCTGCGCTGTACGGTATTGTCTGGTTAGCTTTGCAGGATTTTGATAAGCAATATCCGCTTGAACTCTCTGATGATGAATTAGGTTTTATTGTTATTCATTTTCAAGCAGCGATTGAACGTGTGAAAAGAGTAAATAAAATCTTGCTTGTCTGTCCAAATGGTGTTGGGGCAAGTTCTTACATTTCTGCCAAAATTGCTCATATTCTACCAAGTAGCACCAGTATTGAAACGGTATCAGTGACTCATCTAGAGAATGTTGATATGAGTAAGGTTGCATTTATTGTGACGACAATGGATTTGCCTAAGGTAGAAAAAGCAGTTGTCAAAGTTACGACCATGCTTACGGCTAAAGATATGAAAGCCATTATGAATCAATTTATAGATTTTATTGAGGAGGAAAAGAAGCAAGATTTACTGCTAGAAAATGTAAAAAAAGTGGATCTTTTTGATCACATTTATTTTTTAGACTTAAAGACTCGAGAAGAAGTTTTGAACTATCTGATTGCGCAGCATGAATTTGATGATGCCCATCAAAAAGCTAACTTTATGCTGTCACTCTGGGAGTCAGAAAAAATCGGAACCTATTTAGAAAATGGATTTGCTTTGCCACATGGTAGTCCAAAATATGTTAACAAGAAGAATATTTCGGCTGTAGTATTGAATAATCCAATCAGCTGGGGAGGAAAAGATGTAGATATTATAGTCTTACTTATGGTACCGGAAGATTATAAAACAATGGAACCTGTGATGAAGATGATTATCCGAGGGATGAGTGACAAGGAGTGGTTTATTTCTAAGATGATAGAAGAAAGGAAGGTTTAAATAGAATAAAAGTCATGAAAAAAAGAGAAAAAGAAATTTTCAATCCTTATATTCAATTCAAAGACAAGGTCGAAACCTGGCAAGAGGCCATACAGTGTGCTGCTCAACCACTTTTGGAAAACGGACTAATTGAAGAACGCTATATCGATGCGATGATTCAGAATGTGATTGAACACGGCGAGTATATTATACTCGTACCGAAAGTGGCTTTACCTCATGCACGTCCAGAGTCAGGTGCAAAGGGGACAGCAGTGAGCATTTTACGTTTAGAAAAGGCTGTAGCATTTAGCGAAACAGAGGATGTATCATTGATTATCTGTTTAGCTACCAGAAACAATACAGAGCATCTGGAACTGCTGACACAACTTTCTTCCTTGATTGATGATGAAGAAAAAGTGGAGTTATTGTTAGGAATTAAAGAAAAACAAGCTTTTATTGAAAAAGCAAATGAAATTATTCAGAAGGAGACTTAGAAGATGTTAAAAGTAATTACAGTATGTGGAAATGGTATAGGAAGTAGCAACTTACTTGCTATGAAAGTGAATCAAATTGCAAAGGCAAATGGAATCGAAGTTGATGCAAGACCAAGTGACTTTAACGCAGCGATGGGAGAAGCAGCTGATTTATTTGTTACGGTTGATGAATTTGCCAACCAGTTCCCTGAGGGGAAAAAGGTAGCAGTTGTACGTAGCTACGTGAATAAAAAACAAATTACAGAAGATGTTCTTCCTGTTTTGCAAGAGATTGTGGCAGAAAAAGAATAACTTCAATTGTCTATAAATAACTTTAGGAGGATTAAAGGTGATATTTTTAGAGTTTGTTAGAGATCTATTCAGTGAACCAGCGTTTCTGATTGGTATGGTGGCCTTTGTTGGTCTGCTTGCATTAAGAGCGCCGGCGCATAAAGTTATGACTGGGACTCTAGGTCCGATTCTTGGCTATTTGATGCTTGCAGCTGGTGCAGACGTTATCGTAGGGGCGATGGATCCCTTGTCCAAGATGATTGAAAAAGGTTTCAACATTACAGGAGTCATTCCAAATAATGAAGCGGTTGTCGCAACAGCGCAGGATATTTTGGGAGTTGAAACAATGTCCATCCTTATCGTTGGACTGGTAGTTAACCTCTTGATTGCTCGCATTACACGTTATAAATATATTTTTCTGACAGGACACCACTCATTCTTTATGGCTTGTTTACTTTCAGCTGTGCTTGGTGCTCTCGGCTTTAAAGGTGCAATGCTTGTGGCCACTGGAGGATTCTTTTTGGGAGCATGGAGTTCGATTTCTCCAGCGATTGGCCAAAGATATACTCTCAAGGTTACAGATGGTGATGATATTGCGATGGGACATTTCGGATCAGTTGGATACTATATTTCGGCTTGGATTGGAGGACTAGTGGGCAAAGGCTCTAAATCTACAGAAGATATTCAAGTTTCGGAAAAATTTGGTTTTTTACGTAATACCACAATTTCAACTGCATTGATTATGATCATTTTCTATCTGGTTTCTGCAATCGCAGCTGGATCAGACTTTGTAATGACACTATCGGGTGGACAATCTCCTTACTTATTTGCTATCATTAGTGCCCTCAAGTTTGCTGTTGGAGTTGCCATTGTTTATGCTGGTGTTCGTATGATTTTACAAGACTTACTCCCTGCATTTCAGGGCATTGCTGAAAAGATTATTCCGAATGCTGTACCAGCAGTTGACTGTGCGGTATTCTTCCCTTACGCTCAAACTGCTGTAATCATCGGCTTTATCTCAAGTTTTGCTGCAGGATTGGTTGGTATGGCGATTCTGGGAGCTGTTGGAGGAGTGCTTATCATTCCAGGGCTTGTTCCACATTTCTTTTGTGGCGCGACAGCCGGTGTTTATGGAAATGCGACAGGAGGAAGACGAGGGGCTATCGTTGGTGCATTTGTCAATGGACTGGCAATCACCTTCCTTCCAGCATGGCTTTTACCAGTCTTGGGAAATCTAGGATTTGCTAATGCTACATTTGGTGATTTTGACTTTGGTACGATTGGTATACTTCTTGGTCGTGTTGGTGGAACATTTGGTCAAATGGGTATCTGGTTACTTGTAGCTTTTACTGTGCTTGTATTATTCCTCCCAAGCGTCTTGAGACCCTCAAAACGTGCGATAAATAATGTTGAATTTGAAGGAGAAGAAAAATGAAATTTGATATTGAGATATATTCTGATGGAGCCGTAATTTCAGACATGCTGGCAATGAAAGAAAAAGGACTTGTAACGGGATTTACAACGAATCCCTCGCTCATGAAAAAGGCAGGGATTACGGATTACATAGCTTTTGCGCGTGAGGCCTTGGATAAGGTTGAGGGGTTGCCTATCAGTTTTGAAGTTTTTGGAGATGATTTTGAAACTATGGAAAAAGAGGCTCTCCTCATGGCTGAGTTGGGTGAAAATGTTTTTGTGAAAATTCCTATCACAAATACTTTAGGAGAATCCAGTGTACCGTTGATTAAAAAACTCTCTGCTCAAGGTTTAAAGTTGAATGTGACAGCTTTAATGACTGAAAAGCAGGTAGAAGATACGGTTGAAGCTCTTGCGCCAGATACTGAAAATATAATTTCGGTCTTTGCAGGTCGCATTGCAGACACAGGGATTAACCCGAAACCTTTGATGAGAAAGGCGCTAGACATTTGCCGCCAAAAAGAAGGGACTAAACTGCTCTGGGCTTCAACACGTGAAGTTTATAATATTATCCAAGCAGAAGAACTTGGGGCTGATATTATCACTGTACCACCAGCAATTCTCGACAAATTAAGCATGTATCATATGGATTTGGAACAACTTTCGCTTGATACTGTAAGAATGTTTAACAAGGATATAAAAACACTTGGCTTTACAATATTAGACTAGATTAAATCAAAAAACGCTTGAAAATTTTTCAAGCGTTTTTGCTTTGTGCTCATAATGCACAGCTATTCATCAGGAAATTCATTCCCTCTTTTTCAGATAATCAGAATAATATTCTTTAAGCAAATTGATGATTTGCTTGCCGATTAAATAATAGTCTTCGGTAGGAAGATTGGCTTGAGAAATGCGAAGTGTGCCACTCGAAGCTCCAAAACCTGTACCATCCATTAAAACGACACCATTTTTATCTGCCAGATTGAGCAGAAACTCAAGGTAATCAAAGTTCTCCTCGAGATAAGTCCGGAATTTTTTACCAAAACGAATTTCAGCTAAATGGTAGATATCAACCAGCGTATAGTATTTGGCATTTTCTTTAGAATTATCAGGCTCTAATTTCATTGCTTTGAGCAAATCTTGATAGCGTTCATCGATAAGAGACTCGCAGGCCTCAAAGTAAGGATCCGTTTCCTTACGATGGATCAAGTGTGTGAAAGCAAAGAGCACTTCCATGATTTGCTGAGGTGTTGAGAGTCCAGCCGTATGATAAAGCCCAACAGAACGAGAGTCAGCAACGATGCGTTCAATGAAAGGCAATTCTGCTGTATCATGAGTAACAATATCATAGCGTTTATCTAGCTTCTCAATGTCTTCAGGATCAAGTTCAGAAATGAGACGATCAAACACATTATCTTCTTGCATAGCAATAAGACCTAAACGCCAACCTGTTGCCCCAAACAGTTTTGAGAAAGAGTAAACCAAGATTGTATTATAAGGGGCAACGCTGTAAACAGATTGGAAATCTTGGACGAAAGTTCCATAGACATCATCTGTAATAATAATCAAATTAGGGTTTTTTTCAACAGCACGTTTCAAGGCTTGAAGTGTTTCTTGATTGAAAGCTTTAGACCCTGGATTTGACGGGTTTACTAAAAAGAACGCTTTAATATCAGGATCAGATAATTTTTCAATTTCTGTTTCTGGAATGTTCCAATGATCACTTTCATCAGAAGTTATGAGTGTTTCTACCAGGTTAAATTCGCTCAGTCCAGGCAACTGCAAATAAGGGGTAAAAATAGGTGTATTGATAGCAATTTTGTCACCAGGAACAACCAGTTTATTACGCTTAAGTGAGTTGAAAATATAGACAATAGCTGCTGTTCCCCCTTCTGTCGGGAAAATCTGTGTCTTATCTTCGAGATGAACGCCATTATAGAGGATTTTCTCCATAAAACGATTCAGTATAATTTCTGTATTTTTCAAACAACGGCTGGGCACCGGATAGTTGTTTCCAATGGCACCATCGATAAACTCTTTAATCACTTCGTCAATATTGAGTTTGAGATCAATCTCGATATAGTCCATCACATCAATCAAAAACTTATCGATCTCATCATCATCGGGTTCTAGAAAGGCCTCAAATCTTTGCCCAATCCCCTTTAACGTCGTGTAACCAGCCATGTCGGTTTTTTCGATGGTACGAAGGGAGTCTTTGATACCAAATTCAATCAGACGATTGAAAGCCAGGCGTGCTTTTGTATTAATCCAGTTTGGATTACCACGTCCAGCATTTAAAAAGATATTGTCTTTCTTATTTTTTTCTGCCAGTTTAAGCATTTCAAAGCTGACTTCAAATGCTCCTAAACCAGTGTAGTCAGTAATGGTAACTTCTTTTTCCATATGTTCTCCCAGCTGAATTTATTGAACCTTTGCTATTAATTATAACATAATAAACAAAAACAATTTGACTAAAATAGTATAAAATGA
>NZ_DKXK01000012.1:0-15639 GCF_002492185.1 Lactococcus sp. UBA7128 | reverse complement strand
TTGACTAAAATAGTATAAAATGATAAAATTTTTGCTTGTTTTTTGTTACAATAGAACGATATGAGTTTTTTTGAATCCGAGAATATCTGACTTTTTCCATCCAACTTCTCTTATTCAATATTTTGGGACTCTTGATTCGAGAAATTAGGAATAGGAGATAGACTTGGAACAAGTAAGGAGCTTAAACAGAATATGAAGAGGAATAAAAGTGAGTAAAAATAAAGCAACAGCAGCTTATATCCATATCCCTTTTTGTTCACATATTTGTTATTACTGTGATTTTGCTAAAGTTTTGATGACGGGCCAACCTGTCGCGGACTATATTGATGAGCTGCTTAAAGAATATGATTCTTATCAAATTACAAGTTTAAAGACGCTCTATGTCGGTGGTGGAACCCCAAGTGTTCTGCCTGCTGACCAGTTAGAAAAGCTCTTAACCCATTTGACGAAAAACTTGGATTTGGGTGAACTTGAAGAATTCACAGTAGAGGCCAATCCTTCTGATTTGACAGATGAAGTTCTTGCTGTGTTGGCAAGCTCACCAGTTAATCGAATTTCCCTTGGCGTACAATCTTTTGATGACAAGTTGCTGAAAAAGATTGGTAGAACGCATACAGAAGCTCAAGTTTACAGAGCTATTGAGCGTTTGAGTGCTGCAGGTTTTGAAAACATCACTATTGATTTAATCTATGGTTTACCCAACCAAACAATGGAGATGGTCGAAAGAGATGTGAAGAAGTTTTTGGATTTGAATCTGCCTCATGTCGCATTGTACAGCTTGATTTTGGAAGACCATACCATATTTATGAATCGTCAACGTCGAGGGCATTTACGTTTGCCTTCTGATGAACGCAATGCAGATATGTATGAGTACATTGTTGATACACTTACATCCAATGGTTATTCTCATTATGAAGTGTCAAACTTTGGAAAAATAGGTTATGAAAGTAAGCATAACTTGACTTACTGGGACAATGCTGAATATTACGGTATCGGAGCCGGAGCCTCAGGGTATTTGGATGGCATCCGCTATAAAAATCACGGTCCGATTCATCATTATTTACGTGAAGAAAACAAAAGAGTCAATGAAGAAATTTTAACACGTAAAGAGATGATTGAAGAAGAGATGTTTCTGGGCTTACGTAAGAAATCAGGAGTCTCTAGGGAGAGATTTCAGGAAAAATTTAAGCAAAAACTTGAAGATGTCTATGGAATGATTATTCAAGACTTGATTGCCCAAAAGTTACTTTTTGAAGCTGAAGGTCGTATTCAAATGACAGAAAAGGGCTTTGAATTAGGGAATGAAGTGTTTGAACGATTTCTTTTAGATTAAGTATGCATTTGAGAAAAAGATTACGTCAATCTATGTTACAATGGTGTGAATGAAGAGTAAAAATAGTAATATGAGAAAAAAACTTACCCCTCTAGCAACTGTTATTATTGCTGGGATTTTTACTGCCTTAGTCTTTATTTTTGGAAATTTGCGTTATCAAGTTCCTGAGGCAGTAGCCACAAATCACAACAAGGAAGAAACAGTAGTTGTAAATAAATTATTGGCAAATAACGAAGTTGATTTAAACAGGTTTGCTGTAGATGTATCTGCCTGGCAACGTCCTGAAGATATTGACTATAATTTGATGAGCCAAGAAATTATTGGAGCTATCGTGCGTGTCCAGACTGGAAAGTCGAGTAAAGACAATGCAGCTGCCTATAAAAATGGTGAAGATAGACAGTTTAAAACACATATAACAGAATTACAAAAACGTGGTGTACCTGTTGCTGTTTATGCATATGTAAATGGGAAAAACATTGAAGAAATGAGGGAACAAGCTCGTTTATTTTATGAACGCGCACATCCTTTTAATCCAACCTACTATTGGCTTGATGTTGAAGAAGTGAGTATGAATAATATGAGCGAGGGAGTTGAAGCCTTCCGTACAGAACTTGAGAAGCTGGGTGTAAAGAATATTGGGATATATGCACAAGATTGGTTCTTAAACGATCACAGGATTGATTCAAGTCATTTTAGCTCCATTTGGATGGCTGACTATGGTAGAAATACCGGTATGTGGGACAGCTCTCCTAAAACAACTTTAAGTTATGATATGCACCAGTTTACAGACCGTGGGCGCCTTTCTAGCTATGGTGGACACTTGGACTTGAACCTGATTCGTACTCAAGAGCAGTATGACAAACTTTTTAGAAATCCTCAATAAAGCAAAGACAAAAGAAAAGCAGACGAAAGTCTCTTTTCTTTATGAGCTTTTAGAAGTAATGAAAAATTGAGCAATATGAATGAGAAAGGTATAAAAATAGGAATAAGAATGGCAAAGAAAAAACAAATAAGACTTAAGGCAAGTGCAGGGATTCTTAGTACAATTGCCATTCTTGGATTAGGTTTCCTCAAGGCAAATCCAGAAATTTTATCCACGGTTTCCGGCATATCTTCTCAGAATCAGCCAAAACAAAGTCAACAACTGAAAAAGTTTAGTAAAGTTGACTTTGGAAGTATTGAGGACAAGGTTCCTACACAGTCACTCGCTCAATCCGTTCTAACGCCCTCGATTAAAAAGAATTTAAAAGGAGCGGTTGCTTATAATGGAGCAGGTGCTTTCATTATAAACGCTAATAAGACAGAGCTTAACGCAAATGTAAACAGTGCGCCATATGTACAGCTGGCGAGTCAAGATAGCTTGGGTCGCCCTAGGCTGGCAAACGCTTTACTGAACAAGAGCAGCCGTCAATATAAAAAACGTACAGAAACATCAGGAGCAGACGGAAAGTCCAATGCAGCAAAAATAAATCCTGTTGGCTGGAAACAACTGATGATTCCAGAAGGTCCGTATACAACGCTTTATAACAGAGGCCACTCCATTGGCTATGCTTTGGCTGGAAACATTAAAAGTTTTGATGCTTCGGAGGCAAACCCTAGAAATATTAGCACTCAAACATCATGGGCTAATCAGTCCAGTAATGGGAATGATGAAAATACAGGGCAAAACTATTATGAGGGTTTAGTGCGTAGAGCGCTAGACAGGAACAAAACGGTACGCTATCGTGTTGAACCACTTTATGAAGGAAATGACTTGGTTCCTTATGGTACACATATGGAAGCAAAATCCAAGGATGGCAGTTTAGAGTTTAATGTTTTTATTCCAAATGTACAACCAGGAGTTCAGATTGATTATTCCACTGGAAAGGGAACGTTGATGCGGTAAGAAGATATAAAAAATGTAGGGACACTGGTGAACGGGTCTCTACATTTTTTATATCTTCTTAAAAAGGAAAAATTAAATTTTATCGTATTGATCTAAGCCATAGCTTTCAATCATTTGGATGAGTTTTTCAGTATAGGCAGGGTCAGTTGCATAACCAGATGTTTGAACGGCTCGAGCAGCTTCTTTGTAATTTTTAGCAGCAAGGACACTCGCATATTGTTGGGGATTCCATGTTGTTCCTTTGGTAAAAAGATAAGCATGTCCTTCTACGGAGTCCTTCCAACTGTCATAAACGCGAAATTGCGCTTTTACAGTAATCCATTGGTTATTTTCAAACTCCTTTGTTTCCAGAGTGACAGTTGGAACGTTACCATAAGCCTTTATCCCAAAAATATTGTAATACTTGGCAGCAAGTCCACTTTGCCCAAAATCACTTTCCAGAGCTGCTTGAGCAAGGGTTAGAGAGGCAAGTACATTATATTTTTTCTGTGATTCTTGAGCGTAAGGAGCAATTGTGCGGATGAAGTTATATTCGGTAGTAGTTTCAACTTGTGTGGCAAGTTCAGTCGTATTTCGATTGTCGCTTGTATGCATGGTTCTGAAAGCCAAAAGAAGCACTGCAATAAACAGAAAAATCAAAAACTGTAAAATAAAACGAAAGAAATTTCGAGGTTTAGAAGAGGTTCTTCGGCGATTTTTATCATATGTCATGGAACTAGTATAACAAAAAAGTAACAATCTGTGTGCAAAGATGCAAAGATATTGTAATCTAAAAAGACTAATAGAGGGGATCTTTTGAATGTAGGACGATGAAAAAGCTAATATTTAGCGGGTGTAGACATTATCTTCCATTTTTTTCCTTAATAGACTGTGTTTCGAACTGTGGAAGAGGGAGAAGCGATGTTAGACGGCGAAGAAGTTCTTGACGGTAGTCAGAGCGCCCCACAATAAGTGTCATCTTACTGAAGATATAACAAGACAGAAGAGTGACTGCAAAATTTGGTAACGTGAGATAAGTTAGAAGAGAAAGGCTCAGAACAATGACATCACCGCTAAATAAAACCTTATCAACCTTGAAGCTCCATTTTTCTTCCAGAATACGCCCCAGAAGTAAAGTTCCGCCAAAAGTTCCTTCAGATATGACAACCAAACCAGCTGCTATTCCGGATAAAAGACCATCAAAGAGACCGGCGAAGATAATATTAGAAAACTGGATTCCCGTGACTCCGGCAGCTTCGAAGATAATCATCCAGATACTCATGGCAGCAGCTCCCGGAATGCTGAGGAGAATTTCTCGTGAAGAGAGGTATTTTCGACCAAAGATAAAGAGAGGAATGTTGACGAGAAGAAAAGTTATAGCGGGATTAATCCCAAAGACAAAGTCCATCAGTACAGAAAAACCGGCGACACCATTGCTGGCCAAGCGGTTGGGAATTACAAAAAGTTGTACAGAGAGGACATAAAGCCCTACCCCGATAAGTAATATCAGTAAATCTCGTATAAAATATTTATCTATTTTCACGTTTAAAAGTGTCATGCTTTCTCCTTAACTGTTCGTTATTTCTAAGATACTTATGAATTTTCGAATAAAATAATTTCATATCAGACTGTAGACAAAATCTTTCTACTAAAGAGTGCTTCTTTCTTGATAGATGAAGTGTCTTTTAGCCCTCTTTGGAGCTGCCAAGAAAGCATTCAACCACAGTTGGGAGCTTTCGCTTCCACGGACGGTCTGTAAGTAAAAACTGTGACATATCCTACCAGTAGAAAACTTTCCTTGCATGCGAGTCTGTTCGTTTTGATCATGTCTTTTGGGCATTAATGTTTAGTTTATTGCCCTTCCGCTGTATTTCTTATTAATTTTAAACGGAGTACCTTGTTTTAGTGTTGTAACCTTTATTATTACATTTGAAACTTAAGCAGAACTGTAATTACGACAGGAGCAGTATTCTCATTGGCTCAGGGCAACTATAAAATCATTTTTATTAAAAACAGGGGAATTTTAATTTTTTAGCTTGATTTAAGCAGTGGAAGATATAATAAAAGCATTCCAAATAATACTCTTTTTTGTAACATCTTTAGACTCTCACCATGGTGGGGATCTTTTTTGTGGTATGAAAATGTAAATTTCATGCTTGGTTTTTTGAAACTTCTCGAAGTCTAGATTTTCTTTTAAAACTGGCAGATACAGCCCTCATTAGTAGCAAGGATACCTTTAAGAGGGGAAGCTCTGTCAGGCTGTGGTATAATTATCAGATGAACTACGAAAATTATATCTGGGATTTGGGCGGAACTTTGCTCAACAATTATGAAAGTTCCAGTCACGCTTTTGCTGCGACGCTTTGGCAAAAGGAAGAACGGGTTGTCTTGCATGATGAGGTTTATGCTGCTCTTAAGGTGTCAACAGCATATGCCATTGAACAATATGCTGGTCATATTCCAGGATTTCTAGCTGCATATAGAAGATTAGAAGCAGAAGGATTAGAGAGGCCAATTTTATTTGAAGGTGCAACGGAGCTTTTGAAAAATATTGTCACTCAAGGCTATAAAAACTTTATGATTTCACATAGAGATAAGCAGGTTATTACTATACTGAACGCAGCACATATTTCTCAGTATTTCACTGAAGTAGTAACAGCAGATGATGGCTTTCCTCGTAAGCCAGCACCAAATTCTATCAATTACCTATTGCAAAAATATAATTTAAATCCGAAGAAAACAGTGATGATTGGGGATCGAGTGTTAGATATCGAAGCTGGACAGGCTGCGGGCGTTGATACGGTTTTCTTTGATCGTCATCAAGAATGTTCATCGGCAACGAAAAATATCAAAAAATTAACAGAGCTTATGGAGTGAAGTAGATTATGTTGAATACCTTTCTTATTTCTAATGAAAAGGCAGTAGGACCTGGTTTTGGCTTATTTGGTGCCGATCATTTATTTGCCTTAGCTTTATTAGCACTTCTCAGTTTTATACTGACGCGTACATATGTCCGAGCGAATGATACTCAGCGAAAAAAACTTCGCTTAGCTATTGCTTCCTTTATTCTCTTAACAGAAATTATTAGAGACCTTATTTTAGTGATGACAAGCCAGTTTGAATATGCCAGCAGCTGCTGTACAGTTTGACTTTGCCCGGAGCAGCTTTTGCCCTTTTAACTCCTAACTGGGTAACAAATAATTTTGTTAACCTTTTCGTATGGCAGAGTTTTCTGATTCATTGTTTGTTAATAACTTATGTTTTGATGCGTTTAATGGCTAAAGAGATTGTTCCTCACTGGCGCAATTTATGGCGTCCTACACTCTTCTTAATGATTGTAGTACCTATCTGTGCGTTCTTCAACCAGATTTGGAACCAAAACTTTTTCTTTCTCAGAATACCGGTTCCTGGTAGTCCACTTGAGCCACTCTATAATATTTTTGGTTATTACTATATTGTAGGACTGATTGTGACTGTCTTAATTTTCTGGACGATTATTTACCTGCCTTGGTCATGGAAAAGCTTTTCAAAAATACATGCTAATTAAGTTGTGTATTTTCTCACGTAGCGAATCAGAAATGGCTTTAGGCTGCTCTTTTTCTATGTTTTTTTATACTGATTATCAATCTTGTATATATCGCGCTATATAGTAAAAAAGAGCAGATTATGCTATAATTATAGACAAGTATTTTCAAAGAAATGAGATTATTTTGAACGAAGAAAATAAAGAACAAATTGAAAAAATGGTCGAAGAATATGATGCCAGTCAGATTCAAGTCCTAGAAGGACTTGAAGCTGTTCGTATGCGTCCTGGGATGTATATTGGTTCAACCTCAAAAGAGGGCTTACATCATTTGGTGTGGGAGATTGTTGATAATTCTATCGATGAAGCACTTGCCGGATTTGCTAGCCATATTGAGGTGTTTATTGAGCCTGATAATTCTATCACAGTTGTGGATGATGGCCGAGGAATTCCTGTAGATATTCAAGAGAAAACAGGTCGTCCAGCTGTTGAAACAGTTTTTACCGTGCTCCATGCTGGAGGTAAGTTTGGTGGTGGCGGCTATAAAGTTTCTGGCGGCTTGCATGGTGTTGGTTCTTCCGTTGTTAATGCCTTATCAACACAGTTAGACGTAACAGTTCATAAGGAAGGGCAAAAGTATTACCAAGAGTATCGCCGTGGTGTAGTTGTGGCAGACTTGGCAGTTATCGGTGAAACAGATAAGCGTGGTACGACTGTTCACTTTACGCCAGACCCAACTATTTTTACTGAGACACAAGTTTTCGATTATGAAAAACTAGTAACACGTGTCCGGGAATTGGCTTTCTTGAACCGAGGGTTACGCATTTCTATCACTGATAAACGTGAAGGACAAGAAGACAAACATGCCATGTTTCACTATGAAGGTGGTATTCAATCTTACGTTTCATTCATTAATGAAAATAAAGAAGTTATTTTTGATACACCTATCTATACAGAGGGGGAACTGGATGGTATCACTGTAGAAGTTGCCATGCAATATACCGGCACCTATCACTCAACAATCATGTCTTTTGCCAATAATATTAATACGCACGAAGGCGGAACTCATGAACAAGGTTTCCGTACAGCTTTAACGCGTGTCATTAATAACTATGCCAAAGCTCAAAAACTCCTCAAAGACAATGAAGAAAATCTGACAGGGGACGATGTACGTGAAGGCTTGACAGCTGTTATTTCCGTGAAACACCCGAATCCACAATTTGAAGGGCAAACCAAAACAAAACTGGGAAATAGTGAAGTGACGGGTATCGTCAATAAACTTTTCTCGGAAGCTCTACAGACGTTCATGTTAGAAAATCCTCAGGTAGCTAAGAAGATTGTTGAAAAGGGTATTCTTGCAAGTAAGGCACGTATTGCAGCTAAGCGTGCGCGGGAGGTAACTCGTAAAAAATCAGGCCTGGAAATTTCTAACCTCCCTGGTAAACTTGCCGACTGCTCATCTAATGATCCTGAACAAACAGAACTTTTTATTGTCGAAGGAGATTCGGCTGGAGGTTCTGCAAAATCTGGACGTAATCGTGAGTTCCAAGCGATTTTACCTATTCGAGGTAAAATCCTAAACGTGGAAAAAGCAACAATGGATAAAATTCTGGCAAATGAAGAAATCCGTTCTCTTTTTACGGCTATGGGTACAGGCTTTGGTGCAGACTATGACTTGTCAAAGGCACGTTATCATAAACTGGTTATTATGACTGATGCTGACGTGGATGGTGCGCATATTCGTACGCTTTTGCTCACACTCT
Source organism: Lactococcus sp. UBA7128 (assembly GCF_002492185.1). Lineage (NCBI taxonomy): Bacteria > Bacillati > Bacillota > Bacilli > Lactobacillales > Streptococcaceae > Lactococcus > Lactococcus sp. UBA7128. Next base: position 7,156 of record NZ_DKXK01000012.1, on the reverse strand, counting down.
TCTATCGTTATATGCGTCCAGTAGTTGAAGCAGGCTATGTTTATATCGCTCAGCCTCCAATTTATGGAATTAAGGTAGGATCAGAAACAAAAGAATATATCCAGCCTGGTGAGAACCAAGAGCGAGATCTTAAGCTTGCGCTTGAAAAATGGTCGCAAGGACGTGCCAAACCAACAGTACAACGTTATAAAGGTTTAGGAGAAATGGATGATCACCAGCTTTGGGAAACAACTATGGATCCTGATGCGCGTTTGATGGCCCGCGTTTCTGTTGAGGATGCCGCAGAAGCAGACAAGATTTTCGATATGCTTATGGGAGACCGTGTGGAACCACGTCGTGAATTTATTGAGGCGAATGCCCAATACTCAACTATTGATGTATGATAGATTAAAAAATCTGGATTAAAGTAAAAATCAACAAAAAGTGCTTACCCACATGCAGAGCAACTTATGGGTAAGCACTTTTTGTTTTGAACTTTTAGCTTTTTACATGTTCCTTTTCTCTCTTGCCTGGCAAGTTTAGCATTTTTTCTTTAAGATAAGGTACAGTACTGTAACCATAGCCTGATAAAAGAGTGAAAACAGGTATTGCCTGTATTAAATAACGGCTTCTTCCTCCCTCAAATAATAATAAGAACATCATTAATCCAATCATGGCTAGGAGCAACCACATTATCTTGAAATCATATTTTTCTTTTAAAGTTGAAAGCAATATACCTAAAACCATAATAATATATATTATTTGGGAAAAAAATCTATAGACAAAAGTATTTTCTCCGTTTTGATAACCCGGTCCGTTATCATCTGTATAAATGAAACTTCTCAAAAATTCTCCAAATTTTGAATGGATAAAAGGAGAAAGTTTTTCACTGTCATTAAGGTTTGGTTTCACCATAAACCCCGTCCTACCTCCGCCATCAGCTCCCCAAGCATAGGTGCCATCATGTGTATTTTTATAATATTTTCCATATAAAAATTGGACGTATCCCACAACTCCTAACTTCTTAAGCCTCTGTTTGATTACTTCAATATTGACTTGTTTCTTTTCTTTGGCAGTTTTTGCTGATCGTGTAAGGTTCACGTCTGCTTTATTGTACATACCATTTTTAGATAAACCCAGCATCATAAAATGTGTTGAAGGAAATTCTTTATCTTTATCAAAGTGAACAATTGTTTGATGATTTACATATACTTTCAAAGGTGCTGCAAATAGCAAGGCTCCAATGAAAAATACTGCTAAAGGGATGAGCAAGGTTTTTATTTTCGTGCATTTAAGTGCAGAAAGCAGAAAATATGCTATCACAAAAATAATCGCTGAGGGTTTTAAATAATAAGCTACAGCGCTAGAAAAACCAGCTGCTAGTAAATAGGTAAATCTATGTAGAGGTTCGGTATTCTTTTGATCCCACTTGCTCAGAAAGAACATACCTAAAGCAACAAAAGGCAATACAAATGTATCGCTATAGGTATTTAAAAGCCAAGGAGTAAAGCCCAGCGTTGCCATAAATATCAATGTACTGTATCTCGCTGCACGTTTTCCAAATAGTGTTCTCGCTGTGAAGAACGAGATTATTATTGAAAAATCAATTGCTATAATATTTAAGATTTGTAAAGCTGTTAAACTATGAACGGCTTTCATTAATAGGAAAAGTAAAAAATTATTAGGATACATTTGTAAATAGGGTGATTTTTCAATATTTAGATCCCCTACGGCATGATGATAGAGTCCCCAGATGTCATAACCCGCAAGTCCTGAAGCGAATAAAAGGATAATGATTTGAAAGAAGACCATTATTCCAAACAGTGCGAATAAATGATTGGTTAAAAATTCTATAGAAGTAATTCCCCATTTTTTAAGTTCACTTCGCTTTAAATATGCTACGGTCATGATAATCAAGGCAGCTATGAAAATATAGCCTCCATTTTTGGAGAAGACTTTATCTATCGCAAAATTGTCTGATCTCACGGTATTAAAAAGCCAGAGGGCGCTAAATAGAAAGGCTAGTACGAATATCGCTTTATTTATAAACTTGTCGAACTTATCTTTATATACTTTTTTTATCACTTTAATCTCTTTCCTTTTATTTTTGACATTGGCTTTGCTTTTAAGTTATACAGGGTTCAAATAATTGGAGTATGCCCTGTCTGCGCCTTCTTAATAGTCTATCAATTACATGATTTTTAATTCTGTGTACAGTATAGCACAATATTCAGTCATTATCATCTGCTCATTAGCTGTAACATCATATATTTTATAAATGCCTAATCATGCAAATGGAGTAAAGAGCAATCCATTTAAAATCTAGTGTCTGTCATGTATTTATCTGACATTTTGGAGAAGTTATGCTACAGGTAAAAAATTAAAGTCTTTGACTTTAACTGCTGATGTTTTTCACACTCTTGCAAAATATTGCTTCTAGCCAGAAGGGGTGAATTTTTTATATTAGGACTTGAGATACCGCTTTCATTTTGCTATAATAGAATTATCCAGTAGGATACTCCTTATAGTTTTTAGCTCTTTGCTTATGCAAGGAGATTTTTATTTTTACAAAGTGTTTGTTTAGAATAGTCCTCATTTATGGAGGGCTATTTTTTCGCATACATTTTTTTAATGATGGAGTGAAGAAAAGTCTTCCATTGCCAGTATGCTTTCACAAAGAGTAAATTATTGACAATTTATTATAAAGAGAATATAATACTAACAGTATTAAATAATTAATAGTGTTAGAGATGAGGGGTATGGATTACAATCAAGCAGCAGAAACTTTTTTATCTTGTGTAAAAAATCGAAGTAAAACTGAAGTTATGAGCCGTTTTAATAAATACGCGCATGGTGAAAAATTGGTTTTGAGGGAGTTATACAAAAATACGGGCTCACCTGTTTTACCCAGTGATATAGCTAAACAAACCAGTATGAGTACGGCTAGGATAGCGACTATCCTCAACAATCTTGAGGAAAAGGGACTTGTTACACGGGAGATTTCCCGTCTCGACCGTCGGAAAATTTTGGTCGCAATTACAGCCAAAGGGCGAGAAGAAGCAGAACGATCAAGAAAAGAAGCCATCAGTCGTATTGCAAAAATTCTGGAACGAATGGGTGAGGAACGCACCAAAAGCTTTATTGATAATGTCCAACTCTTTTTTGACTTAGCAATGGAAATATTCGAGGAGGAAAATGAAAAAGTATGATTGAGGAACGAGTAAAAGGTCAGCCACTTGATAGGCAGGGGAGTCCTTTTAATCGGGGAATTATTCTTACACTTATTTTGGTAGCCACTTTTGGAGGGATGCTCATGCAAACCTCACTGGGAACAGCGATGCCCACATTAATGAATGATTTTAACGTTTCGTTAGCTACAGGACAGCAGGCCACCACATGGTTTTTATTGGCAAATGGTATTATGATTCCTGTATCTGCCTATTTGGCAACAAAATTTTCAACACGTTGGCTGTATTTAATTGCCTACGCAATCTTGTGGGTAGGGATGTTTGCAGCTTATTCAGCACCCACATCAGCATGGAATGTTTTTCTGGCTGCTCGTATCTTGCAAGCAATCGCTGTTGGGATTTCAATGCCGCTGATGCAGGTTGTTCTAGTCAACATGTTTTCACCAAAACAAATGGGAGCAGTCATGGGAACCATGGGACTTGTTATTGGTCTTGCTCCAGCTATTGGTCCAACCTATGCTGGCTGGATTTTGGATAAAAATCATGTTATTTTAGGCTTTACTTTAGAACAATCATGGCGAACAATTTTTTTAATTCCCATGCTTGTTATCACGATTTGTTGGGTATTGATGCTGATATTTATGCGGGATATCGTACCAAATCGTGATGTAAGTTTGGATTTTCTCTCATTATTAGAGTCAGTTCTTGGCTTTGGTCTTTTTTTATGGGGCTTTACTAACGTTGCGAGTGATGGGTGGGATAACCTTCAAACGGTTATTTTACCAATCATTGCAGGTGTTGCTATTATCGCCATATTTGTGCGCCGCCAATTGCATATGAAAAATCCTTTTTTAGATGTTTCCGTATTTAAAAATAAACAATTTGCTTTAACAACAGTTGTTATGGCGCTTTCGATGATGGCTATGATGGGTGTTGAGATGATGTTGCCTTTGTATATGCAACAAGTGCACGGTCTCTCACCTTTGAGTTCAGGTTTGACACTCTTACCTGGTACCTTGATGATGGGGATTGTGAGTCCACTTGCGGGAGCTGCCTACGACAAGGTGGGAGTTAAACGCTTAGCTCGTGTTGGCTTTACAATTTTAGCTATTGGTACAATACCATTTATATTTTTGACAACAACGACTCCTGAGCATTTTATTACAGTTCTTTATGGTTTACGGATGTTTGGTATTGCCATGGTTATGATGCCTTTAACTGCATCAGCCATGAATGCCTTAGCACGTGAGCAATCTGCGCACGGTACTGCAGCAAACAGTACAGCACGCCAAGTAGCCTCAGCTGTTGTTGTAGCGCTCCTAAGCTCCGTAACTCAAAATATAATTACTCATTCACAACCCGCAGCAAGCTTAAAAGATTCAAATCCACTTGCTTTTGCAGGCGACATGTTGGAGGCGATGCTTAAAGGTTATCATGCATCTTTTGCCCTTGGTTTATCTTTTGCTCTTTTTGGGCTGATTCTTTCATTTTTCCTTCAAGGGCATGTTGCAAAAGGAAAAAAAGAAGTAGGGGGTGTAAAATAGTGATTATCATCTTTATTATTTTATTTGCACTTTCAACTTTTTTTGGATTTATGTATATCAATAAAGAGGTTTGGCGTGCTTTTGTAGGTGGACTCTCTTTGCTTTTACTCACAATATCTGTTATGCTTCTGACACTGCATATCAAAGACAATTGGGGGATGGAAAAAAGAACATCAACAGAGACAAAAATAATCTACACCGCAGGTCCCCTTGATGTTGGATTTGGAATGCTCCTAAAGTCAGAAATTGGTAAAGCTACTCATAACTATGTGCTGGTCTACCGTACAGATGAAAAGGATAAAGAACCGGTCGCTCACTTCCAGCCCGACGAAAAGCATTTGGTTGAAACTTTGAAAAAAACTGCAGACTATAAACGGACAGATGACTCAGAAGCTAAGCTTGTGATAAGAACAGTAAAATGGCAATTTAAAAATAGTTTTATGAGACTTCTTTTTGGTATCGGTAACGAAGAGGGCAAACTTGTTTCTGAACATGCACGTGCTTATGTACCTAAAGATACTTGGCTGGTCTTGACACAAGAAGAAGCGAAAAAACTGCAGGCGGCAGCACCAGCGATGCGAGCAAAATTTGAAGCATTTTTAAAGGCTAATCCAATACAAGCGAGAGAAGTGATGGAACTGCAAAAGAGCAATCCAGAGGAGTTTGCGAAGCTCCAAGTCAGCCAAATAAAAGAGCAGCTTGGCTTTAAAGAATAGCTAGAAAGTCTGGGGACTTCAGACTTTTTTTATTTATGTTATCCGGCAGCATTTGTAACTCAAATGTAATATTTTTGCTCTATAAATACTGTAAAATAGTGAACATAGAAAGGTTGGTATTATAAAAGTGAACTCTGAGAGTAGAAAAAGAATCAGGAACTTGGTGATTGGTGCTCTTCTTACGGCTTTAGGGATTTTGATTCCGATGATTATGCCGGCAAAGATTGTTATTGGGCCAGCTTCATTTACCCTTGCTTCACATGTGCCAGTTATGGCCGCAATGTTCTTTAGCCCTTATTTAACAGCTCTTGTAGCTGTTGGCACAACACTTGGTTTCTTTATTAGTGTCCCGGTTCCCCTTGTTTGGATGCGTGCGGCAACCCACATTGTAGTGATGACTGCCGGCGCTTGGTTCTTGAAAAAGAATCCAGATGTAGTTGACAAAAGAGCTAAACTGCAAGTTTTTAATCTTATTTTGGCCGTTTTCCATGCAGGGTTAGAAGCATTGGTAGTTTTAGCCTTTTACCGTATTGGTTTTGCGGAGTTTAACCCGCAAGCCTTGAATAGCTTGCTTATGCTTGTCTTCTTTGGGGGCATTGTTCATAGCTTTGTTGATTTCAACCTTGCCTTTGGACTATGCAAGATGCTCAATAAAATATATTTTGTTGATGTCTTTAAAAATGCAAAATTAAAATCTTTGGCAGAATAAAGGCAATAAAAGTGTTCGAAAATGAGTACTTTTTGACATAGTCTTCCTCAAATCCATGTGGTATAATTAAGAAGTTATGGAAAAATTATCAGATACGGAAATATACACATGGGAATTTTTAGAAGAAAACAAGTCTAAAGTCCAACTGATGTCGATTACTCAAATTGCGGAAGAGGCACATGTCAGTACAGCAACAATTGTGAGAACGCTCAAAAAAAGAGGCTTTGATGGTTTTGCGGATTTTAAAAACTTTTTAAAACGGAATAAAAATGGAAGTAATGACGAAGAAAACAAAATTCTAGGTCTATCAGACGAGGCAAATCAATATATTTTTAAGAACCTGGTTGAAGTTTCTCGGACGATCGGTTTGCTTAATCCTGCTCAATTAGAAGCCATATCAAAAGCATTGGTTGAAGCGAATATGATTATGACAGTAGCACGTGGTGCAAGTGAAGCTGTGGCAGATGATATGATTCATCGCTTTCAGACTTTAGGCAAAAATGCGATTAGTCGTTATTATGATGATATGGAGATGTACGCTGAAAAACTCACTCAAGCGGATCTGATGCTTATTGTCTCTTCGACTGGTGAAGAAAAAATAATTATTTCAGCAGCTAAAAAAGCAAAGAAAAAAGGAGCCAAGGTAGTAGTGTTTACGAGTAATCATCGTAGTCAGCTGGCTCGGATAAGTGACTATCATCTTTTGGCCTACCAAAGCAAGCTGGAAAAAGAAGAACTTTACGGTGATGCGGGAAGTATTTTGTCTTTGGAAGTTGTATGCCGCATAGTCGTAGATATGTTTACTATTTATAGAGCACAGGGAACCATCAGACAAAAAGAAAGTTCACTATAGCTAGTGTTATAGAAATAAAGCAGGGACCCAAAGTCCAAAATAAATAAAAATCGCTCGAGAAAGGCAAATAGAAATGCTGTGGTTGAGCGATTTTTTTGTCAGCCTTTGCTATTATTAGCTGAATTTTCACTTCTAGCTCAGCTTCTTTTCTCATCAAACACTCATTT